>DKNS01000163.1:18455-30435 GCA_002469765.1 Flavobacteriales bacterium UBA7382
CCAAGGCCGAAACGACCGCGGAGACCGCAACGATCGCAATGACCGTGGCGGACGAGACCGCGACCGAAATCGGAACGAGCGGAACAGAAACGACCGTGGGGACCGTGGGGACCGTGGGGACCGTAACGACAGGAATCGGAACAACCGCAACCGCCGCGACCCATTCATTTCAGAGCCAGAAGAGCATGGCTTTGACTTCGACGGCATCGTCCAAACCGAAGGAGTCGTTGAAGTGCAACCTGAAGGACACGCATTCCTGCGGTCTGCCGACTACAATTATTTGAATTCTCCAGATGACGTGTACGTCTCGGGCAAACAACTCAAGCAATTTGGACTCCAAACGGGCGACACAGTGGTCGCCGATATTCGTCCCCCACGCATCGGGGAGAAGTACTACCCGTTGATTGGGGTCAAGAGTGTGAATGGCCGCAGCCCAGAATGGATCCGCAATCGGGTCCCATTCAAGTTCTTGACGCCTTTGTTTCCCCAGGAGCGTTTCAAACTCAGCACATCACGCGGCACCGTGAGCACGCGATTGATGGACCTGTTTGCGCCCATAGGGAAAGGGCAGCGTGGCATGATTGTGTCGCAGCCCAAAACGGGAAAGACCACTTTGTTGAAGGACGTGGCCAACGCCATCAGCCTCAACCATCCGGAAGTGTACCTGATCATCTTGCTCATCGACGAACGTCCTGAAGAAGTGACGGACATGAAGCGGAGTGTGAATGGCGAGGTTATTGCGTCTACGTTTGACGAGCCTGCAGACCGTCACGTTCGGATTGCGAATTTGGTGCTTGAAAAGGCCAAGCGAATGGTGGAATGCGGCCACGACGTCTGCATCTTGTTGGACTCGATCACACGCCTTGCGCGCGCTTACAACACCGTGTCACCATCCTCGGGCAAAATCTTGTCCGGCGGCGTAGAAGCCAACGCACTCCAAAAGCCCAAGCGCTTCTTCGGAGCAGCTCGCAACATCGAAAACGGCGGGTCTTTGTCCATCATTGCCACCGCCCTTACCGAGACTGGCTCCAAAATGGATGAGGTCATTTTCGAAGAATTCAAGGGGACCGGCAACATGGAGCTCCAACTCGACCGCCGGATCTCCAATCGCCGCATCTACCCTGCCATCGACATTTTAGCCTCTGGCACGCGGCGTGAAGATTTGCTCATGGACAAGGGCGATTTGCAGCGCATTTGGATCCTGCGTAAGCACCTTGCCGACATGAACAGCGTGGAAGCCATGGAGTTTGTAAAAGACCGGGTGGAAGGATCACGGAACAACGAGGACTTCTTGTCGAGCATGAACGGCTGATCGCATGCAACGCTCCAAGACGCTGGCCACCTGCCTCACCCTGCTTGCTGGGTACGTCTTGTTCAAGGCGGTTTCCGCGGAGTTTGTCCCAGCAGAACGAGCGGTTGTTTTGGGCGGCATGTACCATTGGACTGCGCTTGTAGCTTTGGTCGCGGGATGGTCTGTGGCACTGGCTCGGAAGGGATGGAGCGCAGGAACGTGGCTTGGCGATGTGAAACAACTCCTGCGTCCGACATTCACTTACGCACTTTTGGCCGCCGTGGCCGTGTACGGATGGAACCATGTGTGGGCCAAAGAATCCACAGCATTGCGCAAATCAATTCGGATTGCGCAAGTGGAGGAATTCACGAAGTCCGACGCAGCTTTTGACGCCTACTTGTTGACCCTTCCTCTGGGCCAACGAGCCACCATGCCTGACCGCAAGACCATGCATGCCCAGGCGATTTCGCAAGTGGAATGGATGATGTCTGGAGGCGTGACTTTTGCCCTTTCATTGCTGATGTACGTTTTTGCCGCAGCACTCCTCACTGCCGTGGCTTCCTTGTTGCTGCATCAGATTTGGGGAATACAATCGTTCCAAGAATGACAACCTCTCGAAACATGCCCCCTGTCCAAACTGCCCTAACCCTTGTGGCACTCTTGGCTTGCTCCCTGAATGCGCAAGCGCAGGGTGTCGGACGCAAGAACCTGCCCAACTTCGACAACCGGCCCTACCACTTTGGGTTCATGTTGTCTGCGAACCGAAGCGACTTCAGCTTTGCCATGGCAGACAGCCTTGCAGACGACGTGCGCGGCATTTCCAACTTGCCCCAAGCTGGATTCAACATGCACTTGATGGCGTCGTACACGCTGAGTCGACACATGCGCTTGCGCTTTGAGCCTGGGTTGAGCTTCCAAGACCGTGCCCTCAACTACAGGTTTGCCGGCCAAGGAGATGTTGTGCGTCGTACCGAAGCAGTCAACTTGGACATCCCATTAATCCTAAAATACAGGACAGATCGACTCGACAACTTCGCGGCATACGCCCTCTTGGGTGTGAAATACATGCGCGACTTTCAATCCCAAGAGAACGTCAACCAGCAATTGCAGTCGGACAACATTTTGAGGTTGCAGTCAGGAAACTTCGCGGCCGACCTGGGGGCTGGGATTGACTTGTTCTTGCCTTTTTTCAAGCTTTCCATCCAAGCCAAAACGGAACAAGGTCTGCTCAACGTCCTCATCCCTGACGACAGCAACTACGCCAACCCTTTGGAATTCCTGCGCTCGCGCAGCTTTGTGTTGTCCTTCTGTTTTGAAGGATGATGGACAAAGACACCTACTTGACATTAGGAGGGCCTTGCGAAGGCTTGTTCAAAGCCAAAGGCAGCAAGCACTGCGGGTATGGGTTCCCCGTCCATTCTGAAGCGGAGGTCAAAGGTCACCTCGAATCTCTCCGAAAGTCCCACCACGCAGCACGGCACGTGGCTTACGCCTGGACGATTGGGTTCACTGGAAATCACTTCAGGTCGAGCGACGACGGAGAGCCGAGCAACAGCGCAGGACCACCCATCCTCGGGGTGATTCGATCCAACGATTTGACCAATGTCATGTTTGCCGTCGTTCGCTACTTCGGAGGCGTCAAACTCGGCGTTGGAGGATTGATTGAAGCCTACAGGGAGGGCGCTGTGGAAGCGCTGACCAACGGCCAAATCGTGGAGCGAATTCGCACACAGCGCGTACGCGTGGATTTTGCATACGAGCATATGGGCGTTGTCATGGGGTTGCTCAAACGGGAAGGACTTTCTCCTGCCTCCACAGATTTCAACCTGACCTGCTCACTCCACGTAGATGTCAGGTTGACCCGCCTGGAAGAACTTAAAGATGCGGTCGCCAAAACCAGGGTCGCGGAAGCCTCCGAGGATTAGGAAGCCGGCTTGCCCACCTTGTAAATCCAGCGCTCTTCTCCGAGGCTGTATCTCAAAAAAAGCTTCTCGCCAAGAACTTCCTGCATGTCCACAACCTCCACATCAAATCCAGCTTCTTTCAAACGCTTGGGGTAATCTTCGTGGCCGTAAAGTCGGACATGATCTTGTTGCCAATAGAGGCGTTCACGCTCCATGGGATCGGTGACGTCGGGGTCTTCGGCTGTTTCACCATCCTTGTAGTTGACAGGCACCTGCAAGATGCCCCAGCCACCGGGCTTGAGCACCCTGCAAAACTCCTTCAACACCTGTCGGTCATTGGCCACATGTTCAAGCAAGTGGTTCGCCATCAACACCTCGAACGTGTCGTCTTCGAAAGGGATTTCGTGGCAATCAAAGTGGTGGTCGGCCCATGGGCTGTTCAAATCTGCCGTGATGTATTCAAACGACGTTTGGGTCTTGAACCGAGTCAGGAAGCAATACTCCGGTGCGAGGTGGAGCATCTTGCCTTTGGTCGTGAAAAACGGCGTCGAGCCTTTCAAATAGGCCCAGACGGCTCGATGGCGCTCCAAGCTCAAGGAGTGCGGTGCCAAAGCGTTCTCACGCCTTCGAACACGTCCATATGGCAGCATCTTCCTGTACGACTTTCCGACAATGGGGTCCTCCAAGTTGTTGCCCGAAAACGCCCATGCAATGCTTTGCAACGCCAAATGCGCTCCGCGTTGCAATACTGTGCGAGGCACCCACCTCGTCAACACACTGACCAATCCCATGGGTCAAAAATAAGGCGGGACCTCTCGGCCCCGCCCTTCAAATTAAGTCATTCTCAAGGTCACTTGACCACAAGGGTTTGATGTTGCGTTTGGCCTTCACGGAGCACCCGCAGCGTGTACCAACCTGCTGGCCAGTCCACTTGCAAGGCGCCAGACCACGTGCCTGCAAACACCACGCGACCTTGAACATCCACCACGGTCATGGGCGTGCCATTGGTCAATCCACGTACAGTCAGAGATTCGCCCCGGCGCACAGGATTGGGCCCCACAGTCCAAGTCTCGATCTCTTCGTCCTCCAACATCGAAGTGGCTTCCAATGTGACGGTGGTGGGCACGCGGTCTGAAGCACATTCCACAGGAAGCGGCTCCGCTTGCCATGCGTAAAAGAAGTAGTAGTACTGTAAGCTTGGTCCCGCCGTGCTGTTGGTCACAGTGAGGAGCTCTCCCACGTCGTAGGGGTAGCTCAACTCAGAGTCTGTGCCTTCGCGCCACAGTTGTGGGTCGTCCGTCGTGCAACGGAGACCGTAGTTGACCCCGGGCTCAATATCCCAAACCAACTCCAGCTCAAACGTTCCGTCAGTGACGTTCTGCGTGGTGCTTTCCAGCACCACACCGAATTCATTGATCAACTCGAACGAACGCTCGTAAGTGCCATTGGCAAAGAGGGTGACGCTGTTCAAGCGAATGGCCTCATGTACGTCAAACTCCAGCCAACGTTGGCTGTTGGAGTGGTACGCGCCATCTGCCTGGTTTTGAAGCTCGCCACCAACCTGCGTCTCTCCAGCATTCACGCGGAGGTCCTCCGCCCAATAGGTGACTGAGGCGTCGACCATCGGACTGAAGTCATTGCCCATGGCCACGGCGTTGCCACCCATGGCCGCATCGTACCAAGTGATGTTTTCTCCTGTGGCGTTTAAGTCCACGGCGGCCGGAGCTGGGATGGTTTGATCAGGAGTCACCGTTGGATTGTCCAAAGGCGCGTCGTAAACCTCCACAAACAAGGTGTCGGACAACCCGTCGTTGCCGCATATGTCGACACTGTATACGGTGTATCCTCCGGAGGAGGTAACCTCGATGCTTTGGCTTTCTTCACCTGTCGACCAGATGAAGTTGTCCGCATTCGAAGCCGTCAAGGTGAGCATGCCGCCGTCGCACAAGTTGACGTCTCCGTCCACGTCAATGGTGGGCACATTGCCCACGATCTCGGTGACTGTAAGAAGGTTGCTGAAGCCCGCACATCCCGCATCGTCGTAAACCAGCACGGAGTAGGCCCCTCCTGCAGAAACGTCAGTGGTGGCTGTCTCCGCACCGTTGGACCACTCATACGACGCATAACCTTCGGGCACAGTCAACGTCACGGACTCCCCTGGGCAGAAGCCTTCAGCACTTGCGGTGGCGGTAACGTCAACCGTGCAGGGCACTTCAAGGACATTGTGGTATTGGTCGATGGCCGGATTGTCGATGACCGTTTCCAAGCCGCTCGGCCACTTGACAATGGCTTCCTCTACAGTCTCGTGTTGTCCCAAACCAAACCGACATGCGAACGTGCAAGTGATGCCATAGCTCTCCCCACCGCGCACTTCCCGCACCATGGTGCCGAAATCTCCAGTCAGCTCCACCTTGGCGCCAACCGCGTCGATGTTGCTTTCAAAGCCCTCCAAGTCGAAGGCAATCCAATTGTTGTCGTTGCCGTCGTTCACCCAAAGAATGTCGGGGTTTCCGTTGTCGGGACTCACATAGCCGTCGCCGTAGCTGGCGTAAACGTCCAATTGGCCGTCGCGGTTGACGTCGCCAGTGGCGAAACTGTGCATGGTGTCGTTCCAAGGAAACACATTGGGCACCTCACTGAAGGTCATGTCGCCGTTGTTGCGAAAATAGCCTTCTGCGCCTCCCGTGTAAATGAGGTCCACGAACCCGTCGTTGTCAAAGTCGTCCATCTTGGCCTGCAAGAAGAACCCAGTGACTTCCAAGCCGCTGCCAGCAGTGATGTTGGTGAAGTGGCCTGTGCCGTCGTTCTCCAACAATTGAATCGTCGAACTGTGGTTGGTGGCCAAGCAATCGAAATCGCCATCGTTGTCGATGTCGGCAAAATCTGTGGTCCAGCTTTGCTCGTAGAGCACCAATCCCCGCTCCAAGGCCTCTTCTGTCCACCCCCCGTTGCCGTCATTCACCCATAGCTGGTTGATGCGACGCGGGTCCTGTGGGTCATTTACAAACTGACGACACTTGGCAATGAACAGGTCGATGTCCCCGTCGCTGTCGAAATCCGTCCACACGGTGCCGTAGTTGCCGCTGTGGTCGTTGCCGGGGTAGTCTTGGAGGTCATAGGCAGTCAAGTCGATGAACTGAGGGGCCGGCGTCAAGGTGCCATCCTCGTTCCCCTCCCACATGCGGCTCAGTGCATCGTCGTGGCATCCAAACACGTCCAGGGTTCCGTCGTTGTCAATGTCCACCCAATTGCATGCCTGCATGAACATGCTGCCATCACTGAGCTCCAATGTATTGGCCACGCCTGGTGCAGTGATGTGCTGCACATGCACGCCATCGTAGGAGCCTCCTGAGAACACGTCTTTGTGGCCATCGTTGTCAAAGTCCGCCACACACATGCCCCATTGGCTTTGGTTGCTCACCTGACCCAAGTTGTAATCCACAAACCCACCTTCTGGGGTTTGGTACAACGTGTGAAGGGTATTGCTCTCATCTAAGACGATCAAGTCGTCGTACCCGTCGCCGTCCATGTCTGCAAATCCGACGCATCCCCCGCTGTTGTATGCGTCGGGCAGCAAGTTGCTGGAGTTGGTGAAATTTTGGGCTTGGGCCACCAAAGTGGACATCCCCAAAGCGACGAGCCATGCGCTGTGTCTTGTAAAGGTGATCATGTGTGCAGATTTCAATTCTAAAGTAGGTTGGCAAGGTAACACGGCATGGGACCAGGAAGTTGCATCTGACCATCAATTGTATTTTTACTGCCATGGTTCTGGGACACAAAGCTGCGTTTCACACGCTCGGATGCAAACTCAACTTCAGCGAAACGAGCACCTTGGCTAGGCAACTTGCGAGCGCAGGCTACGCGAGGGTGCCCATCGACGACGCCCCAGACGTCGTGGTCATCAACACGTGCAGCGTCACGGACCACGCGGACGCCAAATGCCGAAACGCCGTCCGCCGCGCAATGCAGAGCAACCCGGACGCATTCGTGGTGGTGGTTGGGTGTTATGCCCAATTGAAGCCCGCTGAGATTGCCAACATCGAGGGGGTGGACCTCGTGTTGGGCGCAGGGGAGAAATTCAACCTGGCAGACCACTTGGTCTCCGCCTCCAAAGGTGACGAAGCCAAAGCGATTGCAGGCGAGATCAAAGAGGTGCGCGACTTCATTCCCGGGTTTTCGAGTGGAGACCGCACCAGGACATTCTTGAAAGTCCAAGACGGTTGCAACTATTTCTGCGCCTTTTGCACCATTCCTTTGGCCCGCGGGCGGTCTAGAAGCGCCAATGTCGCCGACACCGTGGCCCAGGCGCGGAGGGCCGTGGAGGCCGGGGCCAAGGAAATCGTCCTGACCGGCGTGAACATTGGGGATTTTGGCACAGCACACGGCGAGACCCTGCTGGACCTGGCCAGGGCTTTGGATGAACTCGACGGCGTGGAACGTTTCCGCATTTCCTCCATCGAACCCAATTTGCTGGAAGACAAACTCATCGACTTTGTGGCTTCCTCACGCAAATTCCAGCCCCACTTCCACATTCCGTTGCAGTCAGGCTCAGACGAGGTCCTGGCCGCAATGAGAAGGCGCTACCGGACGGAGTTGTACGCCAACCGCATTCAACGAATCCGCGACAAGATGCCCAGTGCGAGCATCGGGGTCGATGTGATTGTGGGATTCCCAGGGGAGTCAGACGCGTTGTTCATGGACACGGTGAACTTCATCAAGTCGCTGGACATCAGCTACCTGCACGTATTCACCTACAGCGAACGCCCCAACACCACCGCACTGCGGATCGACAACGTGGTTCCCATTCCTGATCGGAAAGACCGCAACAAGACACTGAGAAACCTCAGTTTGAAATCCCAGCGCGCCCATTACGAAGCGCACATCCATGACGTCCTGCCCGTGTTGTTCGAAGAGGCCGAAGAAGACGGATTGCGGATGGGCTACACCCCAAATTACATACGTGTGTCGGTTCCATCTTCCGAAGTCCAAGGCAACGTCATTCACCCGGTACGTTTGGACCGAATTGACCCAATGGGATGGGTGCACGGCAGACTGGCCTGACGTAGCTTCGCCTGCATGTACCCCAACTTGTATTTCGCATTTCTTGACCTGTTGGGTTGGGATGTGCCTGCGCTCAAACTGATCAACAGCTTCGGTTTTTTTGTGGCGTTGGCGTTCGTCGTGGCACACGGATTGTTGCGGACAGAATTGAAACGCATGACCGTGTTGGGGCACTTCACCCCTTCATCTAGAACGGAGCGCATCGGAGAACCTCCACACCCCCTGGATTTAGGCATGCAGGCGCTGATGGGGTTTTTGTTGGGGTGGAAAGTACTCTACCTCGTGGTGAATGCAAGTGACTTGTTCCAAGGCGGGGGTCTGCCTCAAGCACATCTCTTTAGCACCGAAGGCAACGTGGTTTGGGGAATGTTGGGTGCATTGTCTTTGACAGGGTGGAGATGTTGGGAAGTTCAGCAAGCCAGGTTGTCTAAGCCCAAAACCATCAATGTTGAAGTGCCACCTCACGAACATGTCGGAGGCGTCACCGCCGCCGCTGCCATTGGGGGCATTGCTGGTGCCAAGCTGTTTCACTTGCTGGAATACCCCGACGAATTTGTGGCTTTCCTTCAAGCACCCAGCCTGAATGCCTTTCTCGGTGGGCTGACCATATACGGGGGCTTGATTGTCGGTGGTTTGTCTGTATTTCTGTATGCGCGCAAGCACAACCTCAACTTCTTGAAACTCGCAGACGGCACGGCACCTGGGTTGTTGCTTGCCTACGGCATTGGGCGCATCGGATGCCAAGTGAGTGGAGATGGTGATTGGGGCATTCCCAACCCCAGTCCCAAACCAGGGTGGCTGTCTTGGGCACCGGACTGGGTTTGGTCGTACGCCTACCCCAACAACGTCAACGGTGTGTATGGACCGAGATCGGCGGGCTACACGGGCAAACTCATTGACCCCAATGTCCACCCTTTCCCCGCGTTTGAAGGGTACGGAACCTACTTGGATCCCTCCGTGTTCCCCACACCGATTTATGAAACGACAGCCGCGGCCCTGGGCTTTGCCTTGCTCTGGGCAATGCGAACCAGGTGGGCCAAACCAGGTCAAATTTTCGCAGCCTACTTGATGTTCAACGGATTTGAACGATTCTGGATCGAGAAGATTCGGGTGAATACCACCTTTGAACTTGTGGGCATCACGATGACCCAGGCGGAGCTCATTTCTGTTTGCACCTTCCTGTCAGGGGTTGCCTTGTGGGTGTGGACAACCAAGCGCAACTGACACTTCAAGTCAGGACTCGACCTCGAACGTGAGGCAGACTCCGTTGATGCAATACCGCGTTCCCGCGGCTGTGGGGCCGTCGGGGAACAGATGGCCCAAGTGGCTGTCGCAACCTGAGCAACGGACCTCGACCCGCACCATGCCGTGCGACCGGTCCACCACCTTCACGATGTTCGCCGAAGCCTCTTCGCGGTCAAAACTGGGCCAACCGCATCCGGCGTCGAATTTGGAATCCGAGGCAAACAGGGTCTTGCCGCATCCCTTGCAGGCATAATGCCCGTTACGCCATTCGGCGTTGAATTCACTCGAGCCAGGTCGCTCAGTGCCGTTTTCTCGCATGACGCGGTGTTCTTCTCCTGTGAGCGCCTCGCGCCATTCCTCTGGCGTTCGCGTCACGCCCCCTTGGATTGGCCACCGTCAGGCTTGCCTCGACGCTTGAAGTGGCGCTTGCCGCCTTGGCCACTGCCAGAAGGTGAGCCTCCAGATTTGCCCCCTCCGTGACGGCGATCGCCTGAATGGCGGCCTCCGTGACCACGCCCACCACCACCACGTCCTCCGCGACCACCTCGCGTCCCGGCCGACTTGGGATCGTAGACAGGTGCATCACCCAAAGCTTTAGGCACTTCCAACTTGGGCACTTCTTTTTCGATCAGTTTCTCAATGTTGCCAAAACGACGCATGTCGTCCGGGGTCACCAAGGTGATGGCCTCCCCTTTCCTCTGTGCTCGCGCCGTCCGGCCAATCCGGTGCACATAGTCCTCCTCATTGGGAGGCACATCGTAGTTCACCACGAGCTCAATGCTGTCAATGTCGATGCCACGAGAAACCACATCGGTCGCCACCAGAATGGGTAGTTTTTGTTGGCGGAAAGCCAGCATCACTTCTTCGCGTTCCGACTGGTCTAGGTCGCTCGACATGCGGCCACACTTGATGCCTGCCTTTCGCAGGGCGCGGACCACTTGGCCTACGGTGCGTTTGCGAGAGGTGAAGACAATGCCGCTTTTCACGTTGCGCTCCTTCAAAACCTCAACCAACACCGCATCCTTTTGATGGTCAAACAAAGCGTACGCCCCTTGCTTCACATTGGCAGCAGGTTTGCTCAATGCAAGCTGCACCGTGACAGGATCGTCCAACAACTCGTGCGCCAAGTTCCGCATTCGGTCAGGCATGGTCGCCGAGAACAACAGGGTTTGGCGTTCGGAACGACAATGCGAGGCAATGCGCATGATGTCCGCATGGAAACCCATGTCCAGCATGCGATCGGCTTCGTCCAGGATGAGCACCTCGAGGGAGGACAAATCCACGTAGCCCAGCGTCAAATGCGAGAGCATCCGCCCAGGTGTGACGGTGACAATATCTGCCCCTTCAGTCAAAGCTTTTTTCTCCTGGGCAAATTCCTTCCCTGTGCCCCCTCCATAGATGGCAAGCGACGTGATGCCTGTGTAATAAGCAAAGCCCTCTGCAGCTTGGTCAATTTGGATGGCCAATTCCCGCGTGGGCACAATGATCAAAGCCTTGACCTTGCCGTCGTTGGGCGTGTCCATGATCCTGTCCATGGTCGGCAACAAGAACGCCGCCGTCTTGCCCGTACCTGTTTGGGCGATGCCCAACATGTCCTTGCGTTTCAGGGCGTGGGGAATCGCCTGACCCTGGATGGGCGTCGCTGTTTCAAATCCCATCGAAGACAAGCCGTCTTCAATGTCTGGGTGCAATCCAAGGTCGTCAAAACGAACCCTCTCTTCTGCGGCCTTTAGGCCTGCGTCTTCCGCCTGTTGTTCTTCCACGTCTCGAAAGTACGGCGAATCGAAGGGGCATCCTTTAAGTTTGTATGGAACACTTGGTTTCATCCCATGCTTCAACATCCAAACCCCTCAAAAGCTTGGCTCCGCGTCGTGGTGCTGGCTTGGCTGAGCCTGACGGTTGCCCCTTGGGCTTGGGGAACCCACTTGGTGGGCGGAGACTTCCACTACGTGCACCTCGGGGGAGACGAATACAGCATCGTGCTGACCGTTTACCGCGACTGCAGCCCGGCCAACACCAACGGCACCGGCTTCGACGCCTTCGCCGCCGTGGGCATCTGGGACGGCACAGGCACCATTGGTCCAGAAGACGTCATCTCCATGACCCTCTCCCAAACCAACGTCTCGACCGTGCCGGTTGAAATGGGCAATCCCTGTGGCACCCCACCGCCTGAGTTGTGCATCGAAAAGGCGGTCTACACCACCACGGTGGAGTTGCCGTCGAATCCGTTCGGCTGGGATTTGGTCTACCAGCGGTGTTGCCGAAACCCCACGATTGTCAACCTGGAGAACTTCGGAGGCGGCGAAAACGCAGGAATGAGTTTGGAGGTGCACATCCCAGGGACAGATGTCCTGGATGGCGACAACAGCAGCCCCGCGTTTCAGGAATTGCCCCCTGTCGCCTTGTGCAGCAACCTTCCTTTCACGTGGGACCACAGCGCCTTGGACCCTGACGGAGACGACTTGGTGTATTCGCTTTG
>DKNS01000127.1:0-1373 GCA_002469765.1 Flavobacteriales bacterium UBA7382
TAGGTGTCTATTGCGGTGAGGTCCACCTCTTCCCATTCCGAACAGAGAAGTTAAGCTCACCAGCGCAGATGGTACTGCTACGGCGGGAGAGTATGTCGACGCCATCCTTGGGGCCCTTCGGGGCCCCTTTTTTTTTGCCCTTATTTTCGAGTCATGAACAACCTTGTAGCCATTGTCGGTCGCCCCAATGTGGGGAAGTCCACGCTCTTCAATCGATTGACAGAGAGCCGTGAGGCCATCACTGACGACACAAGTGGCACAACCCGTGATCGGAAATACGGCAAGGTGATTTGGACGGAGCATCAGTTCAATGTCATCGACACAGGCGGCTGGATTACGAAGAGTGACGACAGTTTTGAGGCTGCAATTCGTGGACAGGTGGAGATCAGCCTGGAGGAGGCTGATTTGATTTTGTTTATGGTTGAGATCGAGGTGGGCATCACAGATTTAGATCAAGACATTGCGAATTTGTTGCGTCGCACGGGCAAGCCGGTGATGTTGGTGTGCAACAAGGTGGATACGTCCGCCCACGATGTGGGAGCAGAGGAGTTTTACCGTTTGGGTCTGGCGGATGAGATTCACCGGATTTCTGCCAACAATGGATACGGCACAGGGGAGTTGTTGGATGCTGTCGTGGAGGTGTTGCCAAAAATGGCAGAAGATGAAGAGTTGGGGCTGCCTAAGTTGGCCGTGGTGGGAAAGCCCAATGTCGGCAAGTCGACATTCATCAACACCATACTGGGCGAGGAGAGGAACATCGTGACGGACATAGCGGGCACCACCCGAGACAGTGTGCACACGCGATACGAAATGTTTGGTTTCGATTTTGAAATTGTGGACACGGCCGGGTTGCGAAAGAAGCGACAAATCACGGATCACCTCGAGTTTTACAGCACGGTTCGGACCATCAAGGCCATTGACAAGAGCGATGTATGCATGCTGATGTTGGACGGCAGCGACCCCATGGGTCGTCAGGATTTGAACATCTTCTGGCAGGTGGTGGAGAGCTACCGTGGCGTGGTTGTGGTGGTGAACAAATGGGACCTTGTTGAGAAGGATCAAAACACCATGAACAAGGTGGAGGAGATGATTCGCGAGCGAACCTCTCCGTTCACGGACATTCCAATTGTATTCACGAGCAATGTGAAAAAGCAGCGTGTATTGAAGGCTTTGGAGACTGCCCTGGAAGTCCGAGAATCCCGAGCCTCGAAGGTGCCTACAAGTGAATTGAACGACGTGTTGCTGCCGATCATCGACCACTATCCTCCTCCAGCGTGGAAAGGGAAGTATGTGAAGATCAAATACATCACCCAGATCCCTTCGCAAACGCCCACGTTTGCATTCTTCTGCAATTTGCCGCAATACATCCGAGA
>DKNS01000127.1:1752-7920 GCA_002469765.1 Flavobacteriales bacterium UBA7382
AGGGGTGCCCATTCGGTTGTTCTTCAGGAAAAAGTGAGGCCAGAGGGTCGGACTGTTTCCTACATTTGATCAAACCAAACCCCATCGTCGATGAGTTATTTCTTCACGTCTGAATCGGTTTCAGAAGGTCACCCGGACAAAGTCGCCGACGCGGTGTCTGATGCGTTGATCGATCACTTTTTGGCGTTTGACCCGCAGTCAAAGGTGGCGTGCGAAACGTTGGTAACCACGGGGCAAGTGGTGCTGGCAGGGGAGGTGAAATCGGAAGCTTACCTCGACGTTCAAAAGATTGCACGGGACACCATTGCCCGCATCGGCTACACCAAGAGCGAGTACCAATTTGACGCGGCATCGTGCGGCGTCTTGAGTGCCATTCACGAGCAGAGTTCTGACATCAACCAAGGTGTGGAACGCCAGGCCCCGGAAGATCAGGGAGCGGGCGACCAAGGCATGATGTTTGGGTATGCTTGCAGCGAAACAGACAACCTCATGCCATTGGCATTGGAATTGAGCCACCGCTTGTTGCGTGAGCTTGCGGACATCAGGAAGAAAGGGGAGGAGATGACATATTTGCGCCCCGATTCGAAGAGTCAGGTCACCATTGAATACCACGACGTCGGCACCCCCTTGCGCATTGAGGCCATTGTTTTGAGCACCCAACATGACGAGTTTGGCGAGAGCGATTCGGCCATGTTGGCCCAAATTGAGAAGGACGTGGCCGAGTTGTTGATTCCCCGTGTGAAGGAATCGATGAGCGAGCGCGTCCAGGCCCTGTTCAAGGGAGACCACAAACTCCATGTGAACCCAACGGGCAAGTTTGTGATCGGTGGCCCCCATGGCGACACGGGGTTGACGGGGCGGAAAATCATCGTGGACACATACGGTGGCAAGGGTGCCCATGGTGGCGGTGCGTTTAGCGGGAAGGATCCGTCCAAGGTGGACCGGTCTGCGGCTTACGCGACGCGTCACATCGCCAAGAATCTGGTGGCGGCTGGCGTGACGGATGAGGCTTTGGTGCAAGTGGCCTACGCCATTGGCGTGGCCAATCCAGTGGGTTTGTTCGTGAACACCTATGGCAAGTCCAACGTGTCGATGACCGACGGCGAAATTGCCCAGAAGCTCCTTGAGATTTTTCCGATGCGTCCCTTCGACATCGAGACCCGTTTCCAACTTCGTTCCCCAATCTACAGCGAGACGGCTGCCTACGGCCACATGGGGCGTGAACCTCAGAAGATCAAGAAGACCTTTGTCACCCACGAAAAGGGCGAGGAGAAGACCGTGATGGTGGAGCTCTTCCCTTGGGAAAAGCTGGACAAAGTGGAGGAGGTCAAGGTTGCATTTGGCCTCTGATTCACCCCAGCCTCTGGTTCAGAAACCGTCAGAACACGAAGTCGTATCCCTTGAGGGTCATGATGCTGTAAGCTTCGTCGTTGAAACTGAAAAGTTGGCTGCCTTTGTGCTGTCCATATCCTGAACCGTCAGATTTTTTTTCGAGGTCGACAAGAAGCTTCGATTTGAAGAGCTTCTTTCGGAAGTTGCGCTTGTCAAACGTCTTGCGCATGGCCTTTTCATAGAGGTTTTGGAGCTGGCCCAAGGTGAACTCTTTGGGAAGCAGGTCAAACCCGACTGGGCGACGGCGCACGCGACGCTTGAGGCGCTCTCGGGCGTAGTCCACAATGTCGTTGTGGTCAAAGGCCAAGTCAGGGACCTCGTTCACAGGGACCCAATGCATGCCATGGTGCTCCCATTCCTCGGTGCGGAAGTCGTCGGTGTTCACCAAAGCATAGTGGGCGATGTTCACGACGCGGCCTCCCGGGTGACGAAAGACTTGGCCGAAGGCCCGCAGCTGTTCGACCATGCTTGGGTTGTCGTACCCGAACAGGTCGTTGAACATCTTTTTGGCAGACAGGAGGAGTTCTTCGTTGGCCTTCAAGTACCGGCTGGGCAGAAACAGCGCTCCCTCAAAAGGGGGACGGGTGCTTTTGGCCAGCAGAATTTTCAGGTCCACCCCGTCAAAGCCAAACACCACCATGCTTGTGGACAACGCCGCTTGGAAATCAGGTTCCTCTTGAGGGAAATGTATCATGTCGCCCATGAGGCAAAATTAGGATGCCATTTTGAGGTGGCAAAGCCGCGAGGGGTGTATGTGCAAAACAGGGATGAAAAGATGTGGATAACGGTCCAGAAGTGGACTGTACCTTTCGGACCCATGTTTGACGCACCCTCTCCTCAAAGCACTTCCTCGTCCAACCGTCCCAGAGACCTCGGTCGCGGCGGGGTTCCGGCCATTCCTGGCGCCAAGATTCAGCCGCAGGCCAAAGAGTTGGAAGAGGTGGTGTTGGGGGCCATGATGGTCGAGAAGTCGGCGGTCAATGCTGTCATCGATGTGCTGCAGCCTGAAAGCTTCTACGTGGAGGCGTACGGCGAGGTGTTCCGCGCCATCCAAACCCTGTTCAACAATTCGGAGCCCATTGATTTGCTCACGGTCACCGAGCAACTGCGCAAAGATGGAAAGTTGGACATGCTGGGGGGCAGCCATCGGGTGGCGTCGTTGACGTCCCGTGTGGCGAGCAGCGCCAACGTGGAATTCCACGCTCGGATCATCGCGCAGAAGCACATCCAGCGGGAATTGATTCGCGTGTCCAATGCCATCATCGAGAAGGCTTACGACGAGACGTCCGATGTGTTTGACCTCCTGGACGAAGCGGAGTCGAAGTTGTTTGAGGTCGCGGAAGGCAACATCCGCAAAAGCTACGAGAGCATGAGCACGGTAATGCGTCAGGCGTTGGACGACATTGAGGCCGCCCGGAACAACGAAGATGGCGTCAGCGGCGTGCCTTCAGGCTTCCACGATTTGGACAAAATCACAGGCGGCTGGCAGCGCTCGGACATGGTTGTTCTCGCGGCACGTCCAGGAATGGGCAAGACAGCCTTCGTTTTGTCGATGGCACGGAACATGGCGGTGGACCACGACATCCCGGTGGCGGTCTTCAGCTTGGAGATGTCGGCCGTGCAGTTGGTGCAGCGTTTGATCTCGTCGGAAACGGAGATCAACAGCGATAAATTCAGAAAGGGCAACCTTGAAGAGCACGAGTACCAACAGTTGCATTCGCGTTGCGGAAAGCTGAGCAAGGCGCCTCTGTTCATCGATGATACGCCAGGGTTGAACATCTTCGAATTGCGCGCCAAGTGTCGACGCTTGAAAGCCCAGCATGGAATCGACATGGTCATCATCGACTATCTGCAGCTGATGAGTGCGGGCAGCGACAAAGGCAACCGTGAGCAGGAGATTTCGAGCATTTCAAGATCCATCAAGGGCATCGCGAAGGAACTTGACGTGCCCATCATTGCGTTGTCTCAGTTGAGCCGTAATGTGGAGACCCGGGGTGGTGACAAGCGACCGTTGCTGTCTGACTTGCGCGAATCTGGAGCCATTGAGCAAGACGCCGACATCGTGGCGTTCATTTACCGCGCTGAGTATTACGGGATCACAGAACACCCTGACGGGATCGACACTGCTGGCCTGGGCGAATTGATTCTGGCCAAGCACAGGCATGGCGCGTTGGACACCATCAAGATGAAGTTCGTGAAGAACCTCGCCAAGTTCATCAACTATGACACTTTCGGGGACCTGGGCATCTCGGGCGGCGCGATGCAGCCCAACGAGGCCTTTGGGGCGACTGTGACCAAAACCTTGCCGTCGAAGATGAACGAAGATCCTGTTTCGGGAGGCGACACACCTTTCTGACCAGAGAGGGATCTTGGTCCAGGGACGTCAAAGGGATGTACCTTCGAAGGCATGGACTGGATGCGCAGAGGATTGTTGAGTCTGGTAGGTTTGGCTCTGGTGAGTGTGGCATGGTGCGCCCGGATTTTGGTTCCCATGGACGACAGCCAAACCAACCACCTCAAGGCATATGGAGTGGCGTTTTGGATTTTGGAAAATGGGGTGGAGGTGGAGTGGCTCTTGAACTACCGTGGGGGCAGCTTTTTGATGCCCAACATCCCAGAGATCCAGAGCGAATGTGTGATCCGAGGGGTGTCCCACCAAGTCATCGCCGACGTGCAGGCCGCCCAAATTTTGCAGGAAGTGGCGGATCCTGAAGTGAACATGGAGCGGGTCAAGCTGGAAGTGACGCCCAAGGTGGCCGTCTACAGCCCCGACGGCAAACAGCCTTGGGACGATGCCGTGACCTTGGTGCTGACCTACGCTGAAATTCCGTACGACGTTGTCTACGACGAACAAATCTTGACGGGAGAGCTGCCGAAGTACGATTGGTTGCACCTGCACCATGAGGATTTCACCGGGCAGTACGGCAAGTTCTACAAGGCCTACCGCAGCGCAGCATGGTACCAGGCGGAGGTGGAACGCCAAAGCACCACGGCCCAATACATGGGCTTCCAAAAAGTGAGTGAGATGAAGCGTGAAGTTGCCACCACCATCCGCGATTTCGTGTTGGGCGGTGGGTTCTTGTTCACCATGTGTTCAGGGACGGACAGCTACGACATCGCCCTTGCGGCGCAGGGGGCGGACATTTGTGGGCCCATGTTCGATGGGGACCCCGCCGACGCATCCGCCCAGTCCAAGTTGGACTTTGAAAAAGGCCTGGCCTTCCAGGATTACCGGTTGGAAATGGACCCGATGGTGTATGAATTCTCGGACGTCGACGGCACGAAGGACCACGGTGGCATCAAGCCCATCAACGATTTTTTCACGCTCTTCGATTTCTCGGCGAAATGGGACATCGTTCCCACGATGCTGACTCAGAGCCACGAGCGTGTGATTGCGGGATTCATGGGCCAAACAACCTCCTTCCGCAAGGACTTCATTCGTCCAGACGTGACGATCATGGGGGACAACCGAAATTTGCCTACGGCCAAATACATCCACGGAACCCTGGGGCTGGGCCAATGGACGTACTACGGCGGGCACGATCCGGAAGATTACCGGCACTTGGTCAACGATCCGCCCACAGATTTAAACTTGCATCCCAACAGCCCAGGCTACAGGCTGATCTTGAACAACATTTTGTTCCCGGCTGCCAAGAAAAAGGACAGGAAGACCTAAAGACAGTCGCGGATCGCCTGCTTCAGGGTTCGATGGTGGCCGTCAAGGTGACGTGCTGCACCCCGTCTTGGGGCGGTTCGGCCACGAATTCGATGGGGCCGCGTGTGCGTTTGGCCATGGAAATCAGTCCCAGCCCTGCATTGCCTTGGTTGCCGGATTGCTCGCCGTTGCACAACACCTCGATGTAGAGTTTGCGCAGTTGGGCGTGGTTGAGGCTGTTCATGTGCGCCACCCGCTCCGACAGGGCTGAAGCGTCCGAAGTTGCCATCCAGTTTCCGCAGTGGACCTGGAATCCGATGGGGGTGTTCTCCAAAGTCAGGTAGAGGGCGATGTCCCCCGACGGGTCGATGTAGCCGTGATGAATGACGTTCTGCACGGCCTCGATGGTCACGAACAGAACCCGCTTCATTTCCTTGCGGCTGCACCCTGAGGTGGCCAAACTACGCTCGGCCAATTGCAGCAAGTGTGGGACGATGTCACGTTCCACAGTGCCTGTGAACGACAGCAGAATGCCGTAGCGCCCTCCGAGAGGGGTGCCTTCTGGTCCTGACGACCGCAGCCTTTGCTGCAGCATGGGGACCAATTCGGTGTGCTTGCTGTTGTCCATCTTGCAGGGTGGATTTCGACGAATCGCTGAAAGGATTCGATGAAAACAACGACGCAACATACTAGACGGTTGCTTTGTTCCCTAGTGCAGAGGTCGGAAAATGAAGCGAACTTGTTCACAAACATAATGTTGCAGCAACGTCAGACGAACCCACGCATGTTGCGCGGAGGCACAAGGGGAAGACCCTCTGGTGTGCGAATCATTTGGTAAAAGAGGGGATGCATGAAGTTGAGGGTGCGTTGGAAGGGGCGACCAGCGAAGTGGCATTTCCAAACTTCAATGGCGATGCGCTTGGTCGTGTTCCAAGCATATGGGCTGAATCCGTGAGGACGCGCAAAGCGTTCAACCCACATGCGGGCTTGCGGCATGTCGGCGATTGAGCTCGGGGTGGAGACAAGGGCGGGGTTCAAGGGAAGTGCCATGGTTGTGGGGTTCAGTGGTTGTTTTCTCTGAACCAAAGGGACCAAGGCACTCCGCAATGGATTTACGGACC
>DKNS01000142.1:0-479 GCA_002469765.1 Flavobacteriales bacterium UBA7382
ATCGCATCGGACGGCGCGGAATCCTTGCTGTCGAAAGCAGACCTCCACAGCTGGCATGTGCCGGCGGGCGTCCAACGGGTGTCTTGGCTGTTTCACGCAGACATCCTGAACGCCGGTTCGACGTGCATCGAGCCCGACTTGTTCTACGTCAATCCGGTGAATTGCTTCATGTACGACGTCGAGCGTCAGGAATTGCCCTACGAAATTCGGCTGGCAGACCTGACTCTGGCGAAGGATGAAGAAGCCGGGTGGGAACTGGCCACAGCCTTGCCCTGGGCCTTGGAGGCGGGCACCCCCGTGTTGCGTGCCCGTGACGTGCAGCATGTGATGGACGCCCCCTGGGTGGCTTCCCCAAAACTTTGGCACGACAGCTTCCGAGAGCAAGGCGTGAATTTCCACATGTGGGTGCACGACACCCTGCCCTCCGACCCTGCGCGGTTTGTGGCGGAGCATGTGGCATTCACCCGGGCGCAGCTCAG
>DKNS01000142.1:869-6374 GCA_002469765.1 Flavobacteriales bacterium UBA7382
CGCCACGGTGTGGAACACGAGGACAGCACCGTCATTGCCCTTGGGCCTGCCAAGCGCGTCCAGTCGGAGGAAGGCCACATGGAAATCATCGGCATCGCAAGCCACGAATTGTACCACGCCTGGAACGTCAAACGCATCCGCCCGGCAGAATGGACACCGTACGATTTCACACAAGCTTGCCCTTCAGAATTGGGATACATCGCGGAGGGTGTGACCACCTACATGGGCGACCTGTTCTTGTTTGAAGCAGGTGTCGTCGACTTGGAAGGGTGGTGCGCTTTGATGACGAGACTCCTCGAGCGTCATCTCAACAACCCAGGGAGGCTGAACATGAGCGTCGCCTCGTCCAGCTTCGACACCTGGCTCGACGGATACCGGGTGGGCGTCCGTGGACGCAAGGGCAGCATTTACGTCGAAGGCGCCATCCTGGCTTTTCTGTGCGATTGCCGCATCATGACTTTGACACACGGTCAGGCATCGTTGAGCACCGCGATACGGTTGCTTTGGGAACGCTTTGGACGACCGCGAACGGGCCTCACAGCCACAGACTATTGGGACGTGTTGACGGAAGTCGCAGGACAATCTCTGGACGATTTGAGGCTCGCCCACGCCGAGGGTACGGAAGATACATGGATGCCATTGGTGGATGCCATGACTTCTCAAGGCCTCAGTCTGACAAAACGCAGGGACGACCAAGGTCTCGCGAGGGTGAGCTTGACCCCTCAGAATCCGCCCGCACCGCCCATGGCGTAACGGATCAGGTTGGCGCCCATGCGCAAGGCATCCAACCTCACCCCTTCTGGGTCACGGTGCACTTGATGGTCTTCCCACCCGTCTCCGAGGTCGCATTCGTGGTCGTAAAAACAGACCAGCCTTCCCTTGTGAAACAGGCCAAAACCTCGCGGTGGCAAGTCGTCGTGCTCGTGGATTTTTGGCAGCCCCTGTGCAAAGTCAAACTGCTGATGGTAAATCGGATGGTCGAACGGCACCTCCATCCATTCCACATCCGGGAATACCCTGGCCATCGCAGCACGCACGTAAAGATCCATGCCGTAGTTGTCGCTGATGTGCAGGAAGCCACCCGCTTGCAAATAGCTGCGCAACTGCTCCGCCTCCCGGTTGGAAAACAGCACGTTGCCATGACCTGTCATGTGCACCCATGGGTGGTTGAACAGGTCGGGCGAACCCACCTCCACGTATGGCACTTCCTCGCTCAAGGTCATTCCCATTTCGGCATTGCAGAAGTCCACAAGGTTGGGCACCGCCGTGGGGTTGGCATACCAATCTCCCCCTCCGCGGTATTGCAAGACCGCTAATTGCACGTCGGCTGAGGTTTGGGCCAAGGTCGCTTGGGTGGTTCCGCCGTTCAGCACCATCAGGCCCACCAACCCACCCCAAAAACCCCTTGCACACGTAACCTTTTGCATGCCACGAAGGTATGCTTTTCGCGCGCTGCGCCTGGATTTTTTGATTATATTCGCGCACCTGAAAATGAACCCTAGCGATCATGCAGAATAAGAACATTCTTGTCGTCTTCACTGTGCTGTTGGCCTTTGCGACGTTGTACACCCTGTCCTTCAACTGGGTGGCGAGTGGATTTGAAACCACGGCGGATGAATATGGGGCCTACGTGGCCGATTCCCTGGAAAGTGCAGGAGCACTCGGAGACCAAACCTTCGAAGAAGCCTCGGCCCAAGCGGCCCGCGAATTCTTGCGTGACAGCGCCACGGCGGAGATTTACCCCGTGTTCGGGCACTCGTACCGCCACGTCAAGGAGCAAGAGCTGAACCTCGGCCTCGACTTGAAGGGCGGCATGAGCGTCACCCTCGAAGTCAGTTTGCCTGACCTCATCGTGGCCCTGTCCGACTACAGCGACAACGAGGACTTCCGCGGTGCGTTGTCCGATGCGAAAGCCCTCCGCAAGAGCACCGGTGACGACTTCGTGACATTGTTTGAACGCACTTGGACGGAACGCGCACCCGAAGTGGAGCTGTGGCGCATCTTCCACAACATGGAAAACAAGGACCTCTTCCCCGCGAAGAGTTCTGACGCCGAAATCTTCGACATCCTTCGTGCCGAAGCCCAGACCGCCATTGACAACACTGAGAGCATCATTCGCAAGCGGATTGACCAGCTCGGGGTGGCCCAGCCCAACGTCCAAAAGCTCCAAAACGGACGCATCTTGGTGGAACTGCCGGGGATCGATGACCGCGAGCGCGCCCGGAAGCAATTGAAAAGCACGGCCAACCTTGAATTCTGGGAAACCTACTTCAACGACGAGGTTGTTGGCCGCCTTGGTGCCGCCAACCAAGCTTTGGCCCAAGCGAAGAGCCCTGAACTCTTTGGAGAAAATGCGCCTGCAGACTCTCTCCTGACCCAAGACCAGCTCCGCGCCAAGAACCCATTGTTCTCGGTCTTTCAATTGGAATTGGGCCGCCGTACAGCTGTGGTGGGCTACACCTTGGCCAGCGACACGAACCGCGTCAACGACTTGTTGAGTCTGCCTTCAGCACGTGAAGCTCTTGGAAGCGACTTGCGCCTCATGTGGGAAGCCAAGCCCGCCACAAACGTGGCCCAGCTCTTTGCCATCAAGGATCCCTCAGGCAAAGGAAAAGCGGAACTGAGCGGCAAGAGCATTGTGGACGCCCGCGTCAGCTACGACGAGATTGGCGACGTGGTGGTCAGCATGACGATGAACAGTGAAGGTGCTCTGGCGTGGGGACAAATGACAGAGCGCTGTGCCAACGAAAACAACCGCGCCGTGGCCGTGGTGTTGGACAACCTCGTATTCAGCGCCCCCAACGTGCAGACCGCCATCACCAACGGACGGTCTCAAATCAGCTTTGGCTCAGGCCAGTCCGCAGAGGACAAATTGGCTGAAGCCGAGGACCTTGCTGGACTCTTGAAAGCAGGCTCTCTCCCCGCACCTGCCCGCATCGTCGACGAGGTGAGCGTGGGACCCCAGCTTGGTGAAGAGAACATCAACGCCGGTTTTAGCTCGTTCGTCATCGCCCTGCTTGTGGTGCTGGCTTACATGATATTCTATTACCGTGGTGCCGGTTTGGTGTCCAACGTCGCCTTGATTGCCAACCTCTTCTTCTTGATCGGCGCTTTGGCATCTCTCGGCGCGGCACTGACACTCCCAGGCATCGCAGGCATCGTATTGACCATCGGCATGGCGGTGGACGCCAATGTGCTCATCTACGAGCGCATCCGCGAGGAAATGCGAGGTGGCAAAGGACTCATGGTCGCGCTAAAAGAAGGCTACGCCAAGGCTTACAGCGCCATCATCGACGCCAACATCACCACGTTGCTCACAGCATTTGTGCTGTACAGTTTCGGAAGCGGCGCCATCCGCGGATTCGCCACCACATTGATCATCGGCATCTTCACATCGCTGTTCAGCGCGATTGTGTTGACTCGACTCATCTTCTTCTCTCGTCTCGAGAACAAGAAGGGCATCAGCTTTTACACGGAAGCCACCAAGAATTGGTTCACCAACACCGCAGTCAACTTCATGGGCAACCGCCGCCGCTTCTATGTCCTCAGCGCCATTGTGGTGATTGCAGGCATCGGCTCCTTGACCACCAAGGGACTCAACTATGGCGTGGAATTCTCCGGCGGCACGACGTTTGACGTGAGCTTTGACGAAGCCGTCGACGCAGAAGCTGTCCGCAACGCTTTGTCAGCAGCCTTCACCGAAGATGGTGTCCCCGGCAACCCGCTTGTCCAGACCAAAGACTCCCCTGAAAAGCTTCGCATCATGACCAACTTCATGATCGACAGCGAGGCGGAAGACGTCGACGAGCGAATCAACAACGCCTTGGCATCGGGTCTCGGATCATTGGGCCTGGGCTACAGCGTGGACATGTACAACAAAGTGGACAGCACCATCTCGGACGATTTCCGAAGCGGTGCCCAGAACGCCACCATCTTCTCGTTGCTCATCATCTTCTTGTACATCTTCTTCCGATTCCGGAAGTGGCAATTCGGACTTGGCGCACTCATCGCAATGGTGCACGACGTGGTTGTGGTGCTGTCTGTGTTCTCTATTTTCTATGGGGTTCTGCCTTTCACCATGGAAATCGACCAAGCGTTCATCGCCGCCATTTTGACAGTCATTGGTTACTCGATCAACGACACCGTGGTTGTGTTTGACCGCATCCGTGAATACATGGGGCTGTACGGCAAGAAAAAAGGAGAGGAGGAGCTCATGAACAGCGCCCTCAACAGCACCTTGAGCCGGACCATCAACACGTCGCTCTCTACGTTTGTGGTGTTGCTGACCATTTTCCTCTTCGGAGGTGACAACATCAAAGGCTTTGTGTTCGCCCTCATGGTCGGTGTTGTGGTGGGAACGTACTCCTCCATCTTCATCGCCACACCAAGCGTGCTGGACTTCAGCAAGCGCGCCACAAGTTGAGAACAGTCATTCAATCGAATTGAAAAACCAGCCCTTCGGGGTTGGTTTTTTTATGCCCATTTCTAGGCTGGCTTTCAGACACTTACGCCTTGCATTCGCTAACCTTAATCTTATCTTTAAGCAGAATTATCAGGCATAATGAAACCTTCATCGATGAAATTTCGTAAATTTATTATGTAACTAGGCTTAACAGCTCGTCACATGACATTTCACAACTGCCAAATGAACACGGCCCCGGCGCACATAGCTGGCCTTTTGCGCAACCCTGCGCTGGCCTTGCTCCTGCTGGTCGGTAGCTTCATTTCGACCAACCCTGGCACGGCGCTTGGCCAAACGACCTCAGGTTGCACCGACGACAGTGCGGTGAACTACGACCCTTCAGCCACTGAGGACGACGGTTCCTGTGTGTTCAACCCTTGCTTCAACCAAACGGCATGCAACTTCGACCCTGAACTCGAATGGAACGAGGGGCCTTGCGTGTTCGCGGAGGAAGGTTACGATTGCGACGGCAACTGTTTGGCGGACGACAACAACAATGGAGTTTGTGACGCCTTGGAGGTGGAGGGGTGCACCGACCCGAGCGCCTGCAACTACGACGCGAATGCCAACTTCGGGGACAACACACTCTGCGATTATTCAAGCTGCTTTGTGTTTGGCTGCACGAGCCCCTTCGCTTGCAACTTCAACGTCAACGCCGTGTACAACAACGGCTCGTGTGACTTCTTGTCGTGTGCAGGCTGCACCTTGCCTTCGGCGTGCAACTACGACCCTGAAGCCACACTCAACAATGGTTCGTGCGACTTCATCACATGCCGTGGCTGCACCGATCCGGAGGCCTCCAACTACGACCCAGACGCGTTGATTGACGATGGCTCTTGCGAGATTTTGGGATGCACCAACTCCGGGGCGTGCAACTTCGACATCAACGCCACTGTGAACGATGGCAGCTGTGATTTCTTGAGCTGTTTGCCTTCGGGATGCTTGTTGACGTCAGCTTGCAACTACGATCCCACCGCACTTGTGGCTGGAGGCGAATGCCTTTTTGCTGAAAACGGTTATGACTGCGACGGCAACTGCTTGAA
>DKNS01000142.1:6677-6968 GCA_002469765.1 Flavobacteriales bacterium UBA7382
TGCGACGGCAACTGCTTGAACGACACCGACGGTGACGGCGTGTGCAACCCATTCGAGGTGCCAGGCTGTGACGACCCTGAAGCGTTCAACTACGACAGCAACGCCACCGAGAACAACGGCTCGTGTGTGGCCGCGAGCTTGGGATGTTTGGATGCCACGGCGTGCAACTTTGTGCCTTTGGCCAACACCGACGACGGATCATGCGATTACGAGTCGTGCGTGGGATGCACCCAGTTTTTCGCCTGCAATTACGACTCCAACGCCACCGTGTCCAGCGGCGAGTGTGTGTTT
>DKNS01000142.1:7333-8062 GCA_002469765.1 Flavobacteriales bacterium UBA7382
GACTCGGATGGCGACGGCGTATGCAACCAGTTCGAGGTGAACGGATGCACGGATGAGACCGCGTTGAACTACGATCCCGAGGCCACCGAGGACAACGGATCCTGCGTGCCTGTCATTACTGGATGCAGCAGCCCGGGAGCTTGCAACTACGACCCCGAAGTAAACGTGGACGATGGATCTTGCGAATCTGTGTCTTGCCTCGGTTGCATCATCTCCACTGCGTGCAATTTCGACCCAGATGCAACACAGGACGACGGTTCTTGCGAATTTTTGTCTTGCCTGGGCTTTGGATGCACGTTGGAAGGTGCTTGCAACTTCGACGCCGGCGCGCTTGTGAACGATGGGAGTTGCGAATTTGAATCCTGCCAAGGATGCCAAACCGAAGGCGCTTGCAACTACGACGCAACAGCGACCCTCGTGGGGCCCTGCGATTTCACAACTTGTGCAGGTTGCATGGACCCAGACGCCTTCAACTACGACGAAGACGCCACCATTCCAGCAATCACGGTTCAACCAGACGGCACTGCAATTGACGCTTGCTTGTATGCGGGCTGCACCATCTTCTATGCGTGCAACTACGACGCCAACGCCACCGTGAACGACGGCAGTTGCGACCTTGAGTCTTGCGCCGGATGCCAAATTGAGGGCGCGTGCAACTACGACCCTACAGCCACGCTTTCTGGAAACTGCACGCTCCCCGCCGAGGGATACAACTGCGACGGCGAGTGC
>DKNS01000142.1:8399-17001 GCA_002469765.1 Flavobacteriales bacterium UBA7382
GACTCGGATGGCGACGGCGTATGCGACGCGTTTGAAGTGGAAGGTTGCGACGACGACGAGGCTCTGAACTACAATGCGGATGCCACGGAAAACGACGGATCCTGCGTGTACCCGGTACTCGGATGCATGGATGTGACGGCCTGCAACTTTGACGACTTGGCCACCGCAGACGACGGCTCATGTGAATTCACGAGTTGTTCTGGATGCTTGAACCCTGTGGGTTGCAATTACGACGAGGCAGCTCTGTATGTGGCCCCTTGTGAGTTTCCTGAAGCTGGATACGATTGCCAAGGAGAATGTCTCAACCCTTCAAGCTACACCTACCAAGAAGGCGACAACGTAGGCGACATCATCTGTGATGAGTTTGTGGTGTTGGGCTGCATCGATGAGAACGCGTGCAACTACGTGCCAAACGCCAACGCGAACGATGGAACGTGTGAGTACCTGAGCTGCTTGGTGTTTGATTGTGCGAACGAACAAGCGTGCAACTACAACCCCCTTGCTGATTTCGATGATGGAAGCTGCGACTTCGACTCGTGCGCCGGTTGCACCCTGGAAGGCGCGTGCAACTACGATCCAGAAGCCACCATCCCAGCTTTCTGCGATTTCACAAGCTGTGTGGGTTGCACCGAAACTGGCGCGGACAACTACGATTCTGAAGCCACAATCGATGGGGCATGTGTTTTCTCGGGATGTACGAACCCGACGGCGTGCAACTTCAACCCTCAGGCCAACACCGAAGACGGGAGTTGCGAGTACTTCTCCTGCGTGGGCTGCTTGAACGAGGACGCGTGCAATTACGACCCCTCAGCCGTGTACAACGGGGGATGTGTCTTTGTGGTTCCAGGCTACAACTGCGATGGCGAGTGCTTGGACGACGACTCTGATGGGGTGTGCAACTTCGACGAAGTGGAAGGATGCACCGACACGGAGGCGGTCAACTTCGACCCCCTTGCCACCGACGACGACGGATCTTGTGAGGAAGCTGTCGAGGGCTGCACCCTTGCAGGGGCGTGCAACTATGACGCTGCAGCGAATGTGAACGACGGTTCATGTGAATTTGAATCGTGCTCGGGATGTCTCTCCGACTCAGCATGCAACTACGACTCAGAAGCGGTCTATGCGGCTGAATGCATCTATCCTGAAGAAGGTTACGATTGTGAGGGCGTGTGCTTGAGCGACGTGGACGGTGATGGTGTGTGCGACCAGTTCGAAACGGAGGGCTGCACGCTGATTTACGCTTGCAACTTCAACCCGTTTGTGACGGTGGATGACGGAAGCTGCGACTTCAGCTGCGTCGGTTGTACCGACGCAAATGCGTGCAACTACGACCCGTTCTTCACCATCGATGACGGCTCCTGCGATTACTTGTCGTGCTTGGTCTTCGGGTGCTCCAACCCCCTTGCTTGCAACTACGACGAAGAGGTGAACTTTGACAACGGCTCGTGCGAGTTCATGAGCTGCCAAGGCTGCATGTTGCCCGAGGCTTGCAACTTTGACCCTGAAGCCACCATTGCTGGGTCGTGTGACTTTACGAGCTGCGTGGGTTGCACCGACGAGACCGCGGGCAACTACGACCCCACAGCGACCATCAACTCCGGGTGTGAATACCCTGGATGCACCATCCCTGTTGCGTGCAACTATG
Organism: Flavobacteriales bacterium UBA7382; assembly: GCA_002469765.1. Lineage (GTDB taxonomy): Bacteria > Bacteroidota > Bacteroidia > Flavobacteriales_D > Sanyastnellaceae > UBA11663. The sequence continues at coordinate 10,045 of DKNS01000142.1, forward strand.
ACCCACAAGCCAACGTGGACGACGACTCTTGTGATTTCGAATCATGCGTGGGTTGTTTGAACGAAGACGCGTGCAACTACGACCCTGAAGCAATCTACAGCGGAGACTGTGAGTTCCCGTTTGCGGGGTTCGATTGCGATGGCGTGTGCTTGGACGACGATGAAGACGGCGTCTGCAACTTCGACGAAGTCTCTGGATGTACTGAATCCAACGCCATCAACTTCAACGAGTTGGCCACCGACGACGACGGAACTTGCATCGAGGCTGTGCCTGGTTGTGTGATTGAGGGGGCTTGCAACTACGCCCCCCTTGCAAACCAAGACGACGGCAGCTGTGAATTTGAATCGTGCACGGGTTGTTTGACCCCAGGCGCATGCAACTACGACCCCGACGCGACGTATCCTGGAGAATGTGACTTCGTGACTTGTGCAGGATGCACCGACGCGTGTGCCTGCAACTTCGACGCCTCGGCGACCTTCGACAACGGCACGTGCGACTACGAGTCGTGCCTTGGATGCATCTACCCAGGGGCGCTCAACTTCAACGAAGCGGCGACGCAAGACAACGGCCTTTGCTTGTTCAACGGTTGTCTGGATCCGAGCTATCCCAACTACAATCCTTCTGCCAACAGCAACTTCGACGACTTGTGCACCAACGTGCCCACAAGCGCCGACTTCAACGGCGACGGCATTGTGCAGCTGGAAGATCTCATCGTGTTCTTGAACGTTTACAACACCTTTGCGCCGTTCACAGATGCCAGTGGACAGCCATTCGGGTGTGAAGTGGAGCCCATCTCCAACGACAATTTGATGGCCACGGCGACCCCATGTGACGGGGAAGACTGCTGCGGTGTGGAAGGCTGCATGTACCCCACCGCGATCAATTACGACCCGATGGCAACCCACGACGAAGGCCTTTGCCTCTTCCCAGGTTGCATGGATGGGGCGGCGTTGAACTACGACGCCATCGCGACTGTGGACAACGGCACGTGCACGTACACACCTTGCCCCGACTTCAACGGGGACGGCCTGGTGCAAATCGTTGACCTCATGAACTTCCTCCTCTTGTGGGGAACCACGAACTGACACCGGTCAGACTGACGTACTTTTAAGCCTTCATGGGCGCGACCGAACTTGTTTTCATTTTCGTGGTGTACCTCTTGCTCTTCGGAGCGAAAGGGATCCCTTCCTTGGCCAAAACCATGGGGGAAGCTGTGCGTACATTTCGCAACGCCACCGAGGACATCCAGCGTGAAATCCTCGCGGAGGATCAGCCCAAAAGGGATCCCAGTGGCTTCTCCAATGTCAAGCAGTCCAGCGGCAGGTCCGAGGACGAGCCTCATGCCAACGTGGGTGACGGCCCGATGAAAAACCCTGCTGCCTCATGATGTGGCTTTGGTTTTTGGGTGGGCTCGTGATTCTCGTTGTTGGAGGCGAGTTGCTGGTGCAAGGTGCCTCTGCCCTGGCCCTCAAAGCCAACATCCCTCCCCTGCTGGTCGGATTGACGGTGGTGGCATTTGGAACAAGCACGCCTGAGTTGTTTGCCTCCCTGCAGGCCATGGCCGCTGGAGACGGCTCCATCGCCATCGGAAATGTCTTGGGGTCGAATGTGGCCAACCTCGGATTGGCACTTGGCTTGACTGCCATCGTCAGTCCGGTGGCCGTGAAATGGGCCGATTTGAAGATGCACTGGTGGGTCATGATTGGGGCTTCTTTGGTGTTCATGGCGTCGGTCTGGGACCTCGTCATCTCTCCCCGCGAAGGCGCGGTCTTGTTCGCCGGTGCGGCCCTGTATTTGGGGGGGCAACTGCTCCGGGCGCGACGCCACGCCGCCCCTGCTCAAACCCAGGAAAGCGTGCAGGACATGATGGAAGAGATGGGCGATGCGGGCAAGTCATATGGGGTGCTGGCTGGTCTCTTGACGATGGGTTGTGTTGGGCTCTACTTCGGCTCCGAGGCCTTCATCATGGGGGCGCAAGACATCGCCCTCAGTTGGGGCATCAGCACCCATGTGGTCGGGGTCACCGTCGTGGCGTTTGGCACGAGTGTTCCTGAAATCGTCGCCTCCCTGACGGCGGCGTTGCGTGGCAACGGCCCATTGAGCATCGGCAACCTTGTCGGCTCGAACATCCTGAACATCTTCCTCGTGTTGGGCGCCACGGCCACCGCCGGACGCATCGAAGCCAGCCCCGTCGTGCCTGACCATGACATTTGGTGGCTGCTCGGGGCAGCCCTCATTCTTGCGCCAATGGTGTGGCTTGGCAAAGGCCAAATCGGTCGGGTCGCAGGCGGCCTGTATGTGGCCATTTACGCTGCTTACGTCTGGCTTGTGGTGCTTCATGGCTGAGCTCTGGCCCCAAGCGCGACAAGTGATGATGGAAGAAACTCTTCATGGGCGAAGGGCTTCATGCTGGATCCAACCCCAAGCTTTTGAGCACCTTGACTTGGTCACCTGGTGGGACTGGGTCGGAGAGGCTGGCCAGGGTTGGTCGCAGAACGACATTCGGGTGTTTGGACAGTGGCACAAAGAGCCTCGGCTGACCGCATGGTGGGGGCCGGCATATGCATACGCCTCAGTGCAATGGCCTGCAAGGCCTTTGACGGGCGCCATCGCCGACCTCGCCAAAGATGTGGGCAAGGCCGCGGGCTTCGACTTCAACGCCGTCTTGGTGAACGGCTACCGCGACGGTCAAGACGCCATGGGGTGGCACCGGGACAACGAGCGTGAAATCGACACATCATGCATCGCCAGCCTCAGCTTGGGGGCAAGCCGCACCTTCAAGATCCGGGACCGCCGGACCAAGAAGGTGATGAACCTCGAGTTGAAACATGGTGACCTGTTGGTCATGGAGTACCTGCAAGACGTTCACGAACACAGTGTACCCAAGCGCACGAAGGTGCATGAACCCCGGCTGAATTTCACGTTCCGACGTTTGGTCTGAGCGTTACCTTCGCAGCATGTCTGTGCACAAAGAAGCCAAGCGCATCACCACCCAGGTGGTCCACGAAATGAAGCATAGCGGCGAGAAAATCGCCATGCTGACCGCGTACGACTACACCATGGCCACCGTGGTGGACCAAGCGGGTGTGGACATCATCCTCGTGGGCGACAGCGCCTCCAACGTGATGGCGGGCCACGAGACCACCTTGCCCATCACCTTGGACCAAATGATTTACCATGCCCAAGCCGTGGTGCGGGCTGCAAAGCGTGCGTTGGTGGTGGTGGACCTTCCCTTTGGGACTTACCAAGGGAACTCGAAAGAGGCGCTCAACAGCGCCATTCGAATCATGAAAGAAAGTGGCGCCCATGCGGTGAAGCTGGAGGGTGGACGTGAGGTGAAGGAAAGCATTGAGCGCATCTTGTCTGCCGGCATTCCCGTGATGGGCCACTTGGGGTTGACCCCACAGTCCATCTACAAGTTTGGCACCTACACTGTGCGCGCCAAGGAGGAAGAAGAGGCCCTACATCTGAAGGAAGATGCCCAAATGTTGAACGACATTGGCTGCTTTAGCATCGTGTTCGAGAAGATTCCTGCCATGCTCGCCGCCGAAGTGACCGCCGCGGTCGACTGCCCCACGATTGGGATTGGCGCCGGTGCCCAGTGCGACGGGCAGGTGCTCGTCCTGCACGACATGCTGGGCATCACCCAAGCTTTCTCCCCCCGCTTCTTGCGCCGGTACGGAGACCTCGGAGACCAAATGTTCAGTGCCATCCGGCAATACGTAACGGACGTGCGCGCGGTGGACTTCCCGAACGAATCGGAGCAGTACTGATGGCCCACGGCGACGCCCCACAAGGCCGCCGAAACGACGGGGCCTTTCACCAGTTTGTCAAAAAACCCAAGTCTCCCATCGTCCACAGCACCAAGGACAACCTTCAGGTGCTCTACGAGGACAACCACATCGTGGCCGTGAACAAGCGCAGCGGCGACGTGGTCCAAGGAAGCGGAACGGGAGAAGCCAGCCTGTGCGAGGTGGTCGCCCAGTACGTCGCGCAGAAATACAACAAGCCAGGCAAGGCCTACATCGGGACCGTTCACCGGTTGGACAGGCCCGTCTCAGGCGTGATTTTGTACGCCCGAACGAGCAAGGCTCACAAGCGCTTGAGCTCGATGTTTCGCCACCGCGAAATGCAGAAGACGTATTGGGCGGTGGTCAAGCCGGCGCCCCCCAAATCGGAGGGTCATGTGATCAATCATTTGGTCAAAAACGACAAGCTCAACAAGAGCTTCGCCCACGAGAAGCCGGCGGACGACCGCAAGGAATGCGAACTGATGTATGAGCTCAAAGGCAAGTCGGATCACTACGCGTTTGTGGAGGTGCTGCCCAAAACTGGACGGCATCACCAAATCCGGGCCACCATGGCCCAGCTGGGCTGCCCCATCAAGGGCGATGTGAAATACGGCGCGCGCCGCACCAACGACAATGCGTCGATTCACCTGCACGCCAGACGAATCGACTTCATCCATCCTGTGAAGCGCGAAACCATCTCCATCTTGGCGCCGCCCCCGGACGACGTGCTCTGGGACGCCTTCGTTTCCATGGAGCGCGGCATGCGTTGACAAGTTTTGGATTCGGACGTGACCCTGAGTGCATGTTGGGCGGGGGCAGTCGGTTATTTTTGACTTCCATTGTTTCCTTTGAAGCGACTTGACGAATCCCAGAACGACTTCCAACCATGAGTGCTCCTGAACATCACCGTTGCCTGATTGTGGGCTCAGGCCCTGCTGGCTACACCGCCGCCATCTACGCCGCCCGTGCGGACATGAAGCCCGTCATGTATCAAGGCCAGCAACCCGGTGGTCAGTTGACCGAAACCACAGAGGTGGACAATTTCCCAGGCTACCCTGCCGGCATCAACGGGCCCCAAATGATGAAGGACCTCGAGGACCAAGCCAAGCGGTTCGACACCGACGTGCGGTACGGGTGGGTGACCAAGGTGGACTTCAGCGGTCCAGTCCACAAAATTTGGGTTGGCGACAATCAAGAAACTGAGCTCCACGCCGACAGCGTGATCATCAGCACCGGTGCCTCGGCCAAGTGGCTTGGACTCGAAAGCGAATTGCGCTTGCGTGACGCTGGAGGCGGCGTGAGTGCATGCGCGGTTTGCGACGGATTCTTTTACCGCAATCAGGAGGTGGTCATCGTCGGCGCCGGTGACAGCGCTTGCGAAGAAGCCAGCTACCTGGCCAAACTCTGCACCAAGGTGACCATGCTCGTGCGTCGCGACCAAATGCGCGCATCCAAAGCCATGCAGCACCGCGTCCAGAACATGGAGAACATCGAGATCCTTTTCAACACAGAGACCGTGGAAGTGCTTGGCGCCGAAGCTGTGGAAGGCGTGAAGGTCCGCAACAACGCGAGCGGCGAAGAACATACCGTCCCAGCGACTGGGTTCTTCGTGGCCATCGGACACAAGCCCAACACCGACGTGTTCGCCGACTTCATCACCCTGGATGACCAGGGGTACATCATGAACGCAGAGCCCGGCACGAGCAAAACCAACGTGGAGGGGGTCTTCGTCAGCGGCGACGCCGCGGACAAGGTGTACCGCCAAGCGATCACCGCGGCAGGCACCGGGTGCATGGCCGCCTTGGACGCTGAACGCTACCTCGCAGAGAAAGGCATCCACTGATGCGACCTTGGCGCGCCCTTCCTGCATGGGGATGGTGCGCCCTTCTTGCATGCAGCGACGGCATGCCTTATGAAAATGGTGACCGGGCTTTGGGTGCTGAAGCGGAGAAAACTGTGGGGGTGCTGCATGCTGCCGAATCTCCCCGAGCTGATGTGAGCATCCCCCCGTTGCGTGAGCTCATGGGGAGAGTGTCCCCTGCCCAAGACTCGGCCTTCGCCCCCATCCCGTCAGAGCTCTGCAACCGTGACGGAATGCACCTGCGGCGTGAAGCGCGTGATGCGTTCGTGCGCATGCACGAAGCCGCAGCAAAAGCAGGCATTTCGTTGACGGCACTGAGTGCGACCCGGACGTTTGGCCACCAAGCCTCAATCTGGAACCGAAAGTGGAACGGGGCGCAACGCATGGGCATGGCGCCGGTGGACCGCGCGCTCGACATCCTTCAGTACAGTTCCATGCCCGGAAGCAGCAGGCACCACTGGGGGACAGACGTGGACATGCACAGCCTCGAGCCTGAAGACTTCGATCAAGGCGAAGGAGCCCGAACCCTGACCTGGCTGAGGGGCCATGCTGGGGACTATGGTTTCGTGGAGGTGTACACGCCTGAAGCCAATCGGCCAGGGTATCAGCCGGAGGCGTGGCATTGGAGTTACGCGCCGCTGTCTGTGGCGTACTTGAACGCGCTCAACGGAGCCACGCCGGAGGAGAAGCGTGCGGTGTTCGAGGGGTTTGAAGGCGCGTTCGTTGCCGACAGCGTGGACATCCTTGGACGGTATGTGAACGGGGTGTCGGCTGAAGCGGCCGGTCACTGAGCCACCAGCCGTCTTTGCTGTACCTTCTCGGCTCAACCTTTTGACATGGCATCTTCTCGGTTTGGCACCCAAACGGGCCCTTGGATTCGGCTCGGCATCCTGGCGTATTGGACGCTGTTCTGGTTCTTCAATGTGATTGACAAAGTCGTTGGCGGCGCCCACTTCATGTGGGTGGGGCGCGACCGTTTTGCCCAATTCCAGAAGTACTTCGCTTCGGCGGGCTTGCCTGCACCATGGGTGGCCGACCTCGGCTTGGTGGTCGCGGCGGCCCTAGAGGTGTTTGCGCTGGTCTTCTTCGCAGGTGCGACCTTCCACTTCCTGAAGCGCCGGGACAAGGCGTCACACACGTGGTTCCTGGCGGGCACCGTCACGACCCTGGCCACCTTCACCTTCTTCTCCATCGGGGACCACCTCTTTGGTGACCGTTTCGAGTTGCTGGAGCACACTCTTTTTTGGTTCATCAGCTTGATGTCGTGGGCGGCCTTGCAATGGCTGAAGTCGGACACCCTCGCCC
>DKNS01000003.1:0-2439 GCA_002469765.1 Flavobacteriales bacterium UBA7382
TGATGCCACCGCGAACACTGACCGGCAAAATCTGTCCAGCCAGGCATTCGTGGCTGTCTTTGGTCTTGAACTTTTCGTACGACAGGCTGACAGGCAGCACGTGGTGTCCTACGAACTGATCGAGTTCCGCGCGGTAGCGTTGGCGCGTCAACAGCTTCCAATCGCCCATGGCTTCCATGGCCTTGTCGGTGGGCGCCAACAAGGTGACCCCCTGCCCGTGGATGTGCTTGGCCAAGGTGGACTGCTTGACCAGTTGACCGAAAATGGAATGCAGCTCGGTGCTCACCACATACCGGTAAGGGCTCATTTGATTTTCCACTTGGTCTCGGGACATGGACTGCTTTTTCAAGGCATCTTCTTCACGCTGTTCCATCCGCTCTCGGGCTGCCGGGCTCATCTTGGAGGAGGGGTTGGGGATGACATCCTTGGTGTGGTCTCCTTCGGTGGTGCAGCAAGCCAGGGCCAGGGCCAAGGCCAACATCATGCCGACGGTGGATAAGATGTGGAAGAAAGTCTGCTTCATGAGGCCAAGTTAAGGCCACCGATGTGGGTGCGACATGTGTACTTTTGACACGAGGATGCAATGATCAAACCCTCTACTTGATGAAACACGTTGGAAACACCCCCTTCGACGCGCGTTTGGATGCCGTCGGACTCGAAGGCGTGGGCCGAGCCCATTGGAACCTTCCCCCTGCCAGACTTATTTTACAAACGCTGCTCCGAGGAGAAGGTGTGCTGACTTCTTCGGGAGCCCTGGCCATCGCGACAGGTGAATTCACAGGTCGGTCTCCCAAGGATCGTTTTCTCGTGAAGGACCCCTCAACTGCCGATCGGGTGGATTGGGGAGACATCAACCAAGCCCTGTCCCCAGATCATTTCCAAGCTTTATTGCGGGATGTTCAAGAGCATTTGAACGGGCGGAGCGTGTTCGTCAAGGATGCTGCGGTTGGGGCTGACAAGCGGTACCGCATTCCGGTGCGTGTGGTCGCTGAAAAAGCGTGGTCCTCGTTGTTTGTCGACAACATGTTCATCCGCTTATCGGAGGAGGAAAAGTGGGCATCAAACCCTGAGTGGCACGTCATTTGCGCGCCCAGTTTCCAAGCAGACCCCAAGCGGCATGGGTGTCGCCAAGGCAACGTGAGTGCGATTGATTTCAGCAAAAAGACAATTGTTGTGGTTGGCTCAGGCTACACGGGCGAAATCAAGAAAGGAATGTTCTCCGTGATGAATTACATTCTCCCGGTGGAGCACCAGGTGTTTCCCATGCACTGCTCGTCCAATGTGGATGAGGATGGCCATGTGGCGGTGTTTTTTGGCTTGTCTGGAACAGGAAAAACAACTTTAAGCAGTGACCCGAATCGCGCCCTGATTGGGGACGATGAACACGGTTGGACGTCGGAAGGGATTTTCAACATGGAGGGGGGGTGTTATGCCAAGACCATCCAGTTGGATGCTGCGGGGGAACCTCAGATTTACAGCGCCATCAGGTACGGCGCCATGCTGGAGAACATCGGGTTTGAAGAGGATGGGGTCACGCCCAATTACGACGACGACAGCATCACCCCAAACACCCGTGTGAGTTATCCCATCCACCATATCCATGGCGCAGTGGCTTCTGGACAAGGAGGCCATCCCAAAGACATCTTCTTTTTGACGTGCGACGCGTTTGGGGTGTTGCCCCCATTGGCCAAGCTGAACAAAGGACAGGCGATGTACCACTTCTTGTCGGGTTACACCGCCAAGGTGGCGGGCACAGAAGCTGGCGTTGTCGAACCGCAAACCACCTTCTCTGCCGGGTTTGGTGCGCCTTTCTTGCCGTTGCATGCCACGGAATATGCCCGCATGCTCGGCGACCGGATGGACGCCCATGGGGTTCGGCTTTGGTTGGTCAACACAGGTTGGACTGGAGGCGGATACGGTGTCGGAACCCGCATGAAGCTTCAGCACACCAGGGCGATGATTTCGGCTGCCTTGGGGGGGGCGTTGGACGATGTCCCCATGGAGGAGCATCCCGTGTTTGGCTTGAATGTGCCCACCTCATGCGACGGGGTGCCTGACAACTTGTGGGACGTGCGTGGCACCTGGGACGACCAAGGGGCTTACGATTTGGCGGCCCAAAACCTGGCGCAACGCTTTGAGGCCAATTTCGCCCAGTTCGAGGCGGCCGCCTCGGACGACATGAAAGCAGGGGCCCCTCGGGTGGAGGTGACTTCCGGTCAATGAAGACACGGGGCAGGATTAACTTTGCCCCATGCACACTTGTTTCCATCCGAACCTGAACCCTGGGGTGTTTGAGTTGACTGAGGATGAAGCCCTTCATGTCGTTCGCGTGCTGCGGATGAAAGAAGGAGATGCGGTTCGGTTGATGGACGGAACGGGAGGCGTGGCGTTTGGCGAGCTTGTCGGGGTGGGCAAACGCCAAGCCTCGGTCCGTGTGGA
>DKNS01000003.1:2740-27777 GCA_002469765.1 Flavobacteriales bacterium UBA7382
CGCCAAGCCTCGGTCCGTGTGGAAAAGGTGTCTCGTTCTGCCCAACGTCCACTGGGGTTGAGCCTCATTGTGTCGCCTACCAAGCATACTGACCGTTTTGAATGGTTGGTCGAAAAGGCCACCGAATTGGGGGTCAAAGAAATCGTACCAGTGTGGACACGACGCAGCGAACGTCGAACGGACAAGCACGGGCGCTGGTCCAAGGTGGTGGTGGCTGCGACCAAGCAATGCCATCGGGCGTGGATGCCTTTGTTGCACGAGGCCTGCCCTTTGGACGAGGTGTTCGAACGCCATCCGCATTTGAATGAAGTCCAAGGCGCCGTCGCCCATTGTGATGGGGCATTGTCCAGCGTGCCTGTGCGGATGGGATGGCCAGAGTGGCAAATGAACCACGCCAACGCTTGGCTGGCCATTGGGCCAGAGGGGGATTTCTCCGACGAAGAAATTGAATGGCTGCACTCGTGCGGAGCGACACCTGTTCACCTCGGCACGTTGCGTTTGAGGACAGAAACGGCGGGCATCGCCGCCGTGGCGCAATTCACCATGAATCAGTGATCGCGTAATGAAGAATGTCTACCATGCTGCTTCCTTCCTTTTTCCCAGTGTGCTGGTGCGTTGTTTGGTGATGTTGGCCTTGGTCCTCCCGTTTGCCCCCAATGTGGTTTGGGCTCAGTCTTTGCTCGACGATCTTCAACCGGAAATCATCGTGCCGCCTGGCGGAGTGGATGAGAACGGCCAGCCGGCAGGCCTGCCAGTCCAATCGGGTGATGTGCTGTTGTCCATGGTCCAATCTCCGACCAGCATGTATGCATGTGTCATGAATGAGACGTCAGAATTGGTGTATGCGGAGCAAACGCCATTTCGCGGGTTTTACATGAAACCATGGCGTCCTGGAGAATTTGTGTGGTACAACTACATCCTCCGAAAATGGACGGTGGTGGATTCACAATTCTCACCTGTGGACACCTTGACCCAAAGTTTTGATCACGACGACGATTATCACGACGTTCGTCTGTTCGAAGATGGGAGTTATTTGGTGGTGATGATGGAAGAGGTCGCCATGGATCTATCTGACATGGGAGGGGATGAAGATGCCGTGGTTCTGAACCCATTGATGGTCCACCTGGACGAACAAGAAAATGTGTTGAAATCGTGGAGTGGACTGGAGCATTTTCCTGTGGACCCCGCATTGGACCTTGTCTCCTTTTCCACGGTGGACCACCTTCATTGGAACTCAGTCCAATTTGACCAACACGGTGGAGTCTTGTTGAGCTTTAGGAACCGAAGCCAAATCGTTCGATTGTGGCCAAACGACTGGAGTGTTCATTGGAAGTTGGGAGGTCCGGACAGCGATTTTGTGCTGACGGATGGGGACTGGGGTGGTTTTGCACGTCAACACGACGTTCACGACCTCGGTGATGGGCGCATTTTGCTTTTTGACAACGGAAATGGTGGCGTTGAATCACGTTCTCGGGCGCTTGAACTTCAGCTTGACACCATTGCTTGGACGGCAGAAAATGCATGGCAATTCGACCACCCCGACGAGGTGAATGCGGGGGCTCAAGGGAGTGCAATTCGATTGGACAATGACAACACACTCATTGCGTGGGGAACTGCTGGAACGCCAGAGTTCGGCACAAGGGTGACGGAAGTGACACCTGAAGGTCAGATTTCCATGGAGGTCCGACTTCCGCCGAGTGCCAACATGTATCGGGCCAGGAAGTACCCGGAGGGCATGGTGACAGGGTGCTCTGTGGATTCAGCCGTTAATGTCTCAAATTCTCTTTGGCTGTTGGCGGAAGCTCCTTGTTTGTTTGGCGTGGACAACGATGGCGATTCTTGGACCGATGTGGATGGCGATTGCAACGACTTGGATGCCACTGTTTATCCTGGCGCACCTGATTTTCCTGGAGACGAGGTGGACCAAGATTGCGATGGGCAGGATGCGGTGCTCGGTTGCACGGACCTGTCCGCCATCAACTTCGACCCGTTGGCGACTGTGGACGGCGGCACATGCCTGCACGAGATTCATTTCAGAGTTGACTTTTCGCAGGAGAACGCTGCCGACAATTTGAGTTGGAACCTGCTGCAAAGCACCTGGGCAATGTCGGCAGTCAACGACGTGGATCCTCAGCCCGCATTCTCATTGCAGCCTTCAAATGTCGCATGGCAAACTGTGCAATTCACCGTGTTGCTTGGTCCAGGCACGTACGAGGGCCATGTGATTCGCCCTGACGGTGAGGCAGAATCCATTCTTCGAGCATTCGAGGTCAACCCAGGCGATGGCCATGTGGATTTGGGAACCTCTTGCTTCAACCAAACTCAACCATGTCCCGGTTGCACGGACCCCATGGATGTGGCATTCAATCCGTGGGCCATCGAGGACGAAGGATGTCAAGGGTGGATTGTCCAGGGCTGCACGTACCCGGATGCGTCGAACTTCACAGCTGGCGCAAACCAAGACGACGGCACCTGCATTTTTCAAATCACAAGCGACTGCCCCACCGATTTGGACCAAGATGGCGCTGTGACGGTATTGGATTTGATGGTGTTGTTGGCCTCCATCGGGGCCTTGTGCGGGTGAATTTATCCCGCCGGCCCGGCAGGCACAGGCATCCAATGGGTCACGTCTGAAAAGTAGTGGTTGCTGTTGCCCTCGCCCGCCCAAAAGTGCACGCCGTGATTGGATGCTTTGTCTTCGTTGTGCAAGTAGAAGTTCTCACAAAAACGCAACACGACCACTTCCCGCACTTCGAATTCCAGAGATTTCCCAGGCAAAAAAACTTTGTTTCCTGGAATGTAGCCCAGCACGCGCTGGTCGTTTGTTGGCAGCGTGTCTTCGACGGAAATCCAACCTCCGATCATTGTCCCTTGAATTTGGGCGCCCTCTTCTCCAAGAACGCGGCGACTCCTTCTGCGTAATCCGAGGTTTCAGCAGCTTGAAACTGCAAGTCCAACTCGAGGCTCAGTTGTTCTTCGAGTGAGTTGGTCAATCCTGCATGAAGGGCTTTTTTGGTCATGCCCAACCCCTTCGTGGGCATGTTGGCCAGCGTTTGCGACAATCGATTCACATCGTTGTCAAACTCGTCTTCGCGAGAAGCCAAATGAATCAGTCCCATCGATTCGGCTTCAGCCGAAGACAAGGGGGCACCGAGCATGGTCAAGGCCTTGGCCCGGGCCATGCCCACAAGCCTGGGCAGCCAAAAAGTGCCACCGCTGTCGGGCACCAGTCCAATTTTGGCAAACGCTTGAATGAATTTGGCCGAATGTTTCGCCACCACAAAATCGCAAGCGAGCGCAATGTTGGCGCCTGCACCGGCGGCCACACCATTGACCGCAGCGATGACGGGCTTCTCCATGTTGCAGATGAGTCGGATGCTGCGGTTGTAAGTTTCTTCGACAATGACTTTGAACCCAGGTGAGGTGTCTGAGGTCACTTCTTTCAAATCTTGTCCAGCGCAGAAGGCGCGACCCGAGCCGGTGATGACCACACACCTGACGCTGTCGTTTTGGGCGGCATCGTCCAGGGCTTGTTGAAACGCCCGTCCCATGTGCTGGTTGAAGCTGTTGAAGACCTCAGGCCGGTTGAGCGTGATGGTCATCACGCCACGTTCAAGGTGTGAGAGGATGAGATCCGTCATGGATGCAAGGTAACCTTGTCTTCCACGAAAAAGCCCGAACCTCGAGGCCGGGCTTTTCGATGAAGGAGGCAAGGGGCCACAATCAGCGCGCGACTTGCAGGTTGCGCGAGCGTGTGATGCCGTTGTGATTGAGTTGCACGTGGTAGAAGCCTGCTTGCAGCGCAGAGACATCAATTGCTGTGGCGGCTTGGGTCAATCGGAATGTCATGACTTCACGCCCGCCCACATCGAAAATGGCGAGTTGGCAAGCCTGGGCCACCTCGAGCTGAACCTGCAGCACACCCTGAGTTGGGTTGGGGAACAATTGCCAGTCCATGTGGACGAAGTTTTGCACGCCGTCCGCAACTCCGAGGCTGTCGCAAAATACCTCCATGCACCCCGCTGCGTCGGTGACTTCCACGCAGTAGGTGCCGTCGGGCAGCCCATCCCATGCAATGGATGCATTTCCAGTTCCACCATTGATGCCGGTAGGGTTGAGGTCTCCGTCCAGCAATTCAAAGTCATACGGAGGAATTCCGCCGTCCACGTCCAACGACAAGAACCCTGTGCCGTTGTTCGTAGACAGGACGCCGACCATGTTGGAACACAAGCTGTCCACAGCCAGCGCACACGGGTTGTAGTTGCATGCTGTTTCCAAACCACATCCCAATTCAAAATTTTCAGCTGGGGCGAAATAGTTTTCGAAGAAGCCATTGATGTAGCCTGTTCCGTCGTATTGCAGGCTGTATTCGTTTCCTGCAGCGTCGAGGACATTCATGTCATCGCCACAAAAACTGACGAGTTGCGTGTTCAAATCGGCCACGACCAATTCAAAACCTTCCTCGATCAAAATGGCTTCCACATCCTCGTCCAAAGACCACATCATGCCATTCTCGGTGGCGACCAAGGCGATGGGCAAGCTCTGAGACACCGCGTATCCGCCATCACACCCCAATTCATCGTCCACCAGTCCGATCAAGAACTCCAACCCAGAGCCATACGAGGCCGAGAAGAACTCACAAGGGCCAGGCGCTGTGGCGGTGCTGTCGTAGTTGCATGCCAAGCTGTTCATGCAGCCTTCAATGACCCCTCCGCAACTCACCAAAGGCGTCGGATTCAACTCAAGCGGCCCTTGAGGCGTCAGGTCCACATCTTGAAAAGCCACAAATTCGCTCGGGTAGCGATGGGCTCGAAACGTCATGTTTTGGTTGATGTCGGGGACACTGCCTTGAGCGACGGGAGATGCAAACCCTCCAGCATTCACCAAAGGCGTTTTGTACCTCCAAGCCAGGTCACCTTCGGAGGTGACCTCGCGTGTGTCTCCCCACCGTCCGAAGCAAATCAGGCTGTTGCCATTTTCCAGACGTTGAAAGGAAGACAGCCCAGAAGAATAGAGGGAGTCTTGAGGGACGTAGGACCAATCGAAAGTGCCAGGCAAATAGGTGCCCTCGCTTGAACCAAACGTGTTGTCGTAATCGGTGTACGATGGATTGAGGAGGTGCACAGCACTGTAGGGCTCACCGTTCTCGCCGGGCACTCGGTTGTTGAAGACGGCGATTTTGCCGAAATCAGGATTGGCGAGGGTGACATGGTCGTACACCCAGTGACAGTCGTGCTGGTAAAAGAGTTGTTTGTCCTCAGACGTCCCCATGTCGTAAGCCTCGGGATTCCCCCAGCGCCACAGCAGTTGACCTGGTGTGAAATTGTCGTAATCGACGATCCAAAGCTCATTGAAGGTGGGCACACTCAACATGAGGTGTTGGAAGTACGGGTTGTAGTCGATGGCGTTGATGTGGAGCCAATCGCTGGCCTGCACACTTGGTGTGCCATAGTTGAGGTCAATCTTTTGCACCGATTCGCTGACCACCCCAAAATTGGATTTGGTCTCGTCAAAATCTTGCACGAGGTGGTCCCACGCATGCCATTCCCACACGACGTCAGCGCCGCCTCCCCCGTTGGGAGACAATTCCAGAATCATTTCTGACCACAGGCCTTCCTCTGGGATCAAGCTCGTGTCTCGACCAGCCTCCAACGCCTCTGCAGGGCTGAAGTGCTCCCAGGCGATGGCGAACACATTGCCATCAGGCTTCACTTCAATGTCGTGGTGCAAACGCGCTGTGCTGTCGTTCAAGGTGAAGGACCACAACGTCTCGTTGTCCCAAGTACGACGCTCCACGGTGGCGCCGCCGCCGCCTGCCCAAATGGGGTCGTTTGAAAACACCTGGGGCCTGTACGTCAGAATGAGGTCTCCGTTCTCTTGCAGGTAAGCCATGTTGCCGGGACGTAACGTGTCCTCGTTGGTCCATGTGTGAACCACTTCGCCGCACATGTCTAACAGGTAGATGTGGGGTTGGTTGTGTGGGTAAAGCAAGGTGTAACCATGCTCGACCAGATCGGGTTGGTGATCGATGACGCCGATGGTGTTTTGGGCATAAAAAACGTGGACGGCAAGGCAAGCGGTCAGGTTTAAAGCGAGTCGTGAAAACATAGGTTGTTGGTTCTGTTCAAGTGATGTCAAAGGGCCAAACCGCTTGGATGCGGTCTTCTGAAATGAAGGACGCCTCGCGCGCCCATTGGTTGCATTGGCGGAGTTCCCCCAAAGAAACACCCAAATGGGTGGTCAGGTTCTCGCACTCTTCGATGAGCGAGATGTCCATCACGCCAGGGTCGTCGGTGTTCAATGTCGTTCGAACCCCAACCTCCATCAAGCGCTTGAACGGATGGGATTTCAGATTTGGAACGGCGTGGGTGAGAATGTTGCTCCATGGGCACAATTCCAACGGCACTTCATCTTTGACCAGCCGGGCGATTACGTCGGCGTCGTGAATGGCTTGGACTCCGTGCCCGATGCGGTCGGCGCCCAATTCATCCAGCGCAATCAAAATGTTCTTTGCGGCGCCAGGCACATGTGGTTCGCCTGCATGCACCGTGATGCCTAGTCCCTGAACTTTCGCCTTTTGGAAGAGTGGCGCGAAAGGAGAGGCAGGGTAGGACACTTCGTCGTCCGCCAAGTCCATGCCGACAAACTGCGATTTGCGCTCCAGGATCCAATCGCACCAATATGCGTTGTCTTCCACGGATTTGATCCGTTGGAGCAGGCCGATCAGTCCCACGGCCATGGGATAAGCCGCCTCTGCGCGGGCCATGCCACGAAGGATGGCCTCAAGCATGCGGTCAGCGTTCATGGTTGGGTGGGCGTCCAACAAAAAGGACGGGGCGTACCTCAATTCAAGGATGCGCACGTTGCTCAACAAGAACATGTCTTCACAGGCTTCGAACGTGAGCCGTTCGACCTTGGCCTCGGTGTCGATGACGTCCCTGGTGTTCAGGAATTTGTGCAATACGGAAGGCAAGTCGTCCATGGGGGACTTGATCAAAAATTCCCGGTCAAAGTCCTTCGCGCGTGTCACCTCCATGCCCTTGTCCAAAGCCCAACCACGCAGGGTGGCTTTTCGAAAAGCCAGCTCCAGATGACAATGCAATTCCACCTTGGGCATGCGTTTCAATTCGTCCTTGCTCATGCCTCCAAGTTCGACCGAGGCCGACGGTCCTCCAAAAAGCGGAGGCGTAACTTCGCAGCATGGCCGTGAACATCAAAAACAAAAAGGCATCCTACATCTATTTCCTCACTGACGAGTTCACGGCGGGGTTGGTGCTCTCTGGGTCAGAGATCAAGTCCATTCGGGCAGGCAAGGCGAGCATCACCGAAGGATATTGTCGATTTGACGCTGGAGAGTTGTGGGTGCACAACATGTATGTGGCGGAGTATGCCAATGCCGGATACATGCCTCAAGACTCGAAACGTAAGCGTAAACTATTGCTTCAAAGGAATGAGCTTAAAAAGCTGGAAAAGAAAGTAAAAGACGTAGGAATTACTCTCGTTCCGACCCTGCTTTTCATTTCCCAAACTGGGTATGCGAAGCTCAAGTTCTCGGTGGCCAAAGGGAAGAAGCTGCACGACAAGCGGCAAAGTCTAAAAGACAAAGACCAGGCACGTGATTTGGCTCGGTTGTCCGACTGACGGGGTCAGGAGTTGGCTTCCTGTGGTGCTCCGATGACGACCCTGTACTGGTCCGTGAACTCTTCCCAATCCCACAAGAAGTGCTCCATCACTTCGCGCAGGTTCTTCTGAAGGATGGGATTGGGGACATTCATGTCGGCGAAATACGCCTCCTGATGTCCAATGACGCTGTATTTGTAGCACACCGCCCTTGTCATGGCGGTCAGCGTGTTCTTGCTCGGTCGGTTGATCTCCTTCATGAAGCTCCGGTACTCCTTCACCTTCCGCGCGAAAGTGTCAGTGGGAAGTCCCAAGGAGAAGCCAAACTTGGCACAACACCGTTGAATGATGGCCCGGTCCACACCGTTGTTGAAGTGCTTGGGAATCAACCCCAGGTTGGCACTCACGACAATCATCAGAAAACGGCCATAATCCTCATGGTCGAGGTTGGGAGATGACTCAAATTCGGGAGCGGAGTTCAGGAAATTAGCTACTTGCGGCCACCCTTGCTCCACTGACTCAAACGAGGTATTGACGAAAATGTTCGCCACCTGTTCGTCGGTGAGTTTTTTCTTGGAGAGCCAGCTAAGAAGTCCCAGGTTCTTCATCCTTGGGATTCAAAGCTATTGGGCTTCAACATGCGTGAGGGGTGTGGTGTCATGAACGCTATCAACAGGGTTATCCACAATGTGGGCGGCCTGCCGAAGGCGTGATTTAATTTTGCTCTGTGTACCACAACGTCCTCAAACCCTTGTTTTTTTGGATGACCCCAGAGCGCGCCCACTACGCCGCCATGGACTGGTTTGTGCTCGCTTCACGCATTCCTGGGGTGTCGTGGTGGCTTCGTAGAAAAGTTCGCCAACAGAATGAGGGAAAGTCAATTGAGGTGGCTGGATTAAAGTTTCCAAACAGGGTGGGTTTGGCTGCTGGATTCGACAAAGATGCGAAGTGGCTCGACGCATTGGCGTTGCTCGGCTTCGGGTTTGTAGAGATTGGGACGGTGACGCCGCGGGCGCAATCGGGCAACCCCAAGCCGAGGCTTTTTCGGTTGGTCGAAGACGAAGGTGTCCTCAACCGTATGGGCTTCAACAACGAGGGTTTGGTGCCGGCCGTGGCGCGTTTGGTTCGCCGGCCTGATGGGCTTGTGGTGGGAGGCAACATAGGTAAGAACAAGATCACACCCAACGACCGAGCCGCGGAGGACTACGTGGCATGCGTGGATGCCATGCATGCCCACGTGGATTACTTCGTGGTCAACGTGAGTTCACCTAATACGCCAGGATTGAGGGCGTTGCAAGACAAAGAGCCCCTGACATCTCTTTTGCGTGCTGTTGTGAAACGAAATGATGGTCATCCTGGCAGCCGTCCCGTGTTCTTGAAGATTGCGCCCGATTTGACCGACGGTCAATTGGACGACATCGTGGACATTGTATTGGGCGAGGGGGTCGATGGGGTGGTGGCCACCAACACCACCATTTCCAGAGACGACCTTGTGACAGACGCCGAGGCTGTCAGTGCCATGGGCCCAGGAGGCGTGAGCGGTGCACCCGTTCGCGAAAGAGCCACAGAGGTGGTTCGGTATTTGGCTTCAAAAAGCCAAGGTCAATTCCCCATCATCGGGGTCGGCGGGGTCGACAGTGTGGAAGCCGCTCAGGAGAAGCTGGACGCAGGGGCCAGCCTCGTGCAGATCTATTCCGGCATGATTTACCAAGGGCCTGGCCTTCCAAGTCGGCTCGTGCAGGGATTGACCTGAGATCCATACTCAGGACCGGCCATGGAGCTCGTTCCAGGTCGGGGCGGCTTGGTGAAGTCGAACGCCTTTTTCCGTGCAATGGACCGTGCAGGCGGCGTTCACGGCGTCGTGCTCGAGAAACAGGGTCCATTCTTCCGTGGCCGCCGTCTCCAGGAACAGCTTTTTTTCTTCCAACGTGAGCAAGGGGCGCGTGTCGTACCCCATAACGTAGGCCAAAGGGATGTGCCCCGTGCTTGGAAGCAAATCGGCCATGAAGGCCGTGGTCTTGCCTTGGTCGTGCCTGAGCAGCGGGATCATTTGGCTTTCAGTGTGGCCATCTGCGAAGAAAATGTCCCACCCTTCGATACCCATGGCGTTCCTTGTCACACGTCCTGTGCGCTGCACCATTCGCAACTGCCCTGAGGCTTGCAAAGGATGGAGGTTGTCGGACAAGAACGACGCTTTTTCCCGTGCATTGGGGTTCATGGCCCAATCCCAGTGCGCGTCATTGCTCCAAAACGTCGCATTGGGGAAGGCCGGGACGAATTGGCCGTCGGGTCTGCGGATCACGGCACCGCCCACATGGTCGAAATGCAGATGTGTCAAAAACACGTCGGTGATGTCTTCCCTCGAGAACCCGACTTGCGCCAGACTCGTGTCCAGGCTGTGAGCCCCATGCAGGTGGTAGTGGCTGAAAAATTTCTCCGATTGTTTGTTGCCAATGCCGCAATCGATGAGAACCAGGCGGTCCTCCACCTCCACCAACAAGGAGCGCATGGCCCACGTGCACAAATTCTGGCTGTCTGCCGGGTTGGTCCTGGACCAAAGTTGCTTGGGAACAACCCCAAACATGGCCCCGCCGTCCAGTTTGAAATTCCCCGTGTGAATCGTGTGAAAGCGCATGGTGGAAAGGTATGATGGCCCAGGTGAGTTCAGTACATTTGACCTTTGATTCACGCCCATGCTTGACGCCCTTTCTCCCGTCGACGGACGCTACCGGAGACACACCCAAACCCTCGCCACCTGGCTGTCTGAACAAGGACTCATCCAGCACCGTGTTGAGGTGGAAGTGGAATACTTCCTGGAGCTGGTGAAAATCCTGCCCCAGTTGGCCGATTTCCCCCAAGACAAAGTGGACGCCCTCCGGGCCGTGCACCTCGAATTTTCAGCCCAAGACGCCCAATGGGTGAAAGACCAGGAGCGCACCACCAACCACGATGTGAAAGCGGTCGAATACTTCGTGAAAGACGCGATGGACAAGTTGGGCGTGGGGGCGTGGAAAGAGTTTGTCCACTTCGGGCTGACATCCCAAGACGTCAACAACACCGCGATTCCGCTGTCGCTGAAGCGCGCCACAGAAGGGGAGGTGTTGCCTTTGTTGGACGAGGTGGTCTCTGACTTGTCTCGCTTGGCCTTGGAATGGAAAGATGTGCCGATGTTGGCACGGACGCACGGGCAGCCAGCGTCACCCGTGACCCTGGGGAAAGAGCTCCAGGTGTTCGTGGAGCGCTTGCGCAGCCAGCGAGTTGGACTTGCCAACGCTGTGTATGCCGCCAAGTTTGGCGGAGCCACAGGGCAATTCAACGCACACCGGGTGGCCTACCCGGAGGTGGATTGGCCGGCATTCGGTCAAACCTTTGTGGAGGCCAAGCTGGGTCTGATTCGTACGCCGTTGACCACCCAGGTTGAGCCCTACGACCATCTCGCTGCATGGTGCGACGCCTTGCGTCGCATCCACACCGTACTTATCGATTTGGACCGCGATCTGTGGACGTACATTTCCATGGACTACTTCAAGCAGAAGATTGTGGCTGGAGAAGTGGGGTCGTCGGCGATGCCGCACAAGGTGAATCCGATTGATTTTGAGAACAGCGAAGGAAACCTGGGTGTGGCCAATGCCTTGTTGGCCCATTTCGCCGAGAAACTGCCCATTTCCCGCCTGCAGCGAGACTTGACTGACAGCACCGTGATGCGCAACCTCGGCGTGCCTCTTGGCCACAGCGTCATCGCCATGAATGCCACAAGGAAAGGGTTGGGCAAGTTGGTGTTGAATGCAGACAAAATCGCAGCTGACTTGGACGCCAATTGGGCTGTCGTAGCCGAAGCCATTCAAACCATCCTGAGGCGGGAGGCCTACCCACAACCGTACGAGGCCCTGAAGGCCCTGACCCGGACCAACAGCACGATCAACCAAACGGTGTTGCGTGAATTTGTGGATGGGTTGGACGTGTCTGACGCTGTCAAGGCTGAGCTCAAGGCCATCACCCCGGCGAATTACCTAGGATTCGCCTCCGACCTGGTGCGCGGATGAGGTCCGTCTGGACCCTGCTCCCGCTGATTCGTTACCAACGAAGCCAAGTGCTGTTGGTGGGGGCGCTCCATGCCCTGAGCGCCGTACTTTCCTTGTTCACGTTCCTGTCGGTGGTGCCTTTCTTGCGCATCTTGTTTGGGGCTGTGTCCATTGCCGGGTCCCAAGATGGGGTGCTCGCTTGGGTCAGCCTCGGGTTCGATGAATTTGTTCAATCGGAAGGCGCCTCGGTCGCCCTTGCGGTCTTGTGCAGTGCGATGGTGGTGTTGGCACTCCTGAAAAATGCCGTGCAATACGCGGCCCTTTATGTCATGGCGGGCATCCGCACGGGGGTCAGTCGAGATTTGAGGCAGGACCTCTACGGCAAACTCATGTCCATGCCCATGGCGTGGTTCTCCGAGTCCAAACGCGGGGATGTCATGAGCCGGTTCACCCACGACTTGATGGAGGTTGAGCACTCCGTCATTGGGTCGTTGGAGGCGCTGTTGAAGTCGCCGCTCATGATCATGGTGAGCTTGATCACGTTGTTGGCCCTGAGTTGGGAGTTGACGCTGTTTGCATTTGTACTGTTGCCAGTCACGGGCGCGCTGATCAGCCGTTGGTCCAAACGGCTCAAGCGCCATGCTCAAAAGGGAAAAGAAGAGCTCGGTCAGTTGGTGACGGTGTTGGAAGAAACCTTGTTGGGCATGCGCATCGTGAAGGCGTTCAATGCCGAAGGGCAGTTCACAGAATCCTTTTCCAAACGGAATCACGGTCATTTCAAAGCGATGCGGAGGATGCACCGCCGCGAGAGCATGTCTTCGCCGATGAGCGAGGTCATCTCGTTGTCGGTCATGGCACTCCTTTTGGCCTACGGCGGGTCGCTCGTGCTGGCAGGGGATTCAGCGTTGTCGGGGGATTGGTTCATCGGTTACTTGGTGGTTTTTTCCCAAATCATCCCACCCGCGCGGTCTCTGGCCGACGGGTACTTTCGTGTCTCTAAGGGTGTGGCTTCCCTGGATCGGCTGAACGAGTTGTTTGAGATTTCTTGGTCTCGTGAATCCGATTTGGGAGAGGCAGGAGCCGAGGCCCCCACCTGCAGGAAAGCGTTGGTTTTCGAAGATGTGGTGTACCGTTACCCTGAACAAGACGCGCCGGCCTTGAATGGTCTGAACCTCACGATTCCGGTGGGCCAAGTGGTGGCCCTTGTAGGGCTCTCGGGGTCTGGCAAGACCACGGCCGGGCACATGCTTAGCAAGTTTGCCAACCCGGACGAGGGCACGCTTTGGGTGGACGACACCGACTTAAGGTCGGTTTCAGGCCGTGCGTGGCGGGCCAAATTGGCGGTGGTCACCCAAGACGCCCTGCTGTTCCACGGGTCCATTGCTGAGAACATTGTGCTGGGCGACGACTTCCCCGATTGGGAGCGGATGCGCGGTGCCGCTGAAGCGGCGCATGTGCTGGAGTTTGCAGAGGCTCTGCCTGAAGGGTTGGACGCCAAGGTGGGTGACAGCGGAGGCAAACTCAGTGGAGGCCAGCGTCAACGTGTGGCGTTGGCCCGGGCTTTATACCGAGATGCCGACGTGCTGCTGTTGGACGAAGCGACATCTGCATTGGACGCGAGCTCCGAGTCGCTTGTACAACAGGCGCTGGAACAAGCTGTCAAGGGCAAGACTGTTGTGGTCATAGCCCACCGCATGTCGACCATTCGAGAGGCCGACAAGATCGCTGTGCTTGAAGGTGGTCAGGTGGTTGAGCAGGGCACGCACGACGAGTTGCTTGCCATGAAAGGGCGTTATGCCGAGTTGGATCAACTGCAACGGGGAGGTTGAGCGCCATGTTTGTTTCCGGATTCACCTTCATCAACCAAGCTGTCAGATTCGACTATCCCATCGTCGAGGCGATTCTGAGCATCTTGCCCATTTGCGACGAGGTTGTGGTGGCGGTGGGCGACGCGCAGGACGGGACACGTGCTTTGATAGAGGACATCGACTCGGATAAGATTCGCATCGTCGACACCGTGTGGGACCACTCGTTGCGCGCAGGTGGGCGGGTGCTGGCTGTGGAAACGGACAAGGCCTACGCCCACATTTCACCTGATGCAGACTGGGCTGTGTACATCCAAGGCGATGAAGTGCTGCACGAAAGAGACTTGCCCCGCATTCGGGAGGCCATGGAAAGGTTGCTTCCTCGTCACGATGTGGACGGACTGTTGTTCGATTACAAGCATTTCTACGGCTCGTATGACTTTGTCGGGGCGTCTGACCGCTGGTATGCACACGAGGTGCGTGTGGTCCGTGCGGTTCCTTCCGTGCAGTCGTTTCGAGACGCACAAGGATTCCGGATCCGAGACAACGAGCCCCTCCGGGTTCTTCCGGTGGACGCCACCGTATACCACTATGGTTGGGTCAAGCCGCCGCAGGTGATGCAGGCCAAGCGGGTGCAGTTCAACAAGCTTTGGCACAGCGACGAATGGGTGGAAGCGCATGTGGTCGGTCCGGAGTCGTTTTCTTACGAGGATCACATCCGGTCGCTGAACCCATTCGAGGGGCCCCATCCTCAAGTGATGCTGCGCAGGGTGGCGGCAATGAATTGGACGTTTTCTTTCGACCCGTCCCAGAACCGATGGACCTTGAAAGAGCGGCTGAAGTCGCTGGCCAAAAAGTTGGGCATGAATCCCAACTACGCCAATTACAAATTGCTTCGGCGCTGAAGGGACGGCGCTCAGACTCCTTAATTGCGCCGTCTTGTCAAAATTGACCCACATTTGTCCATGACTCGGCTGACCTGGATGCTCCGAAACCGATGTCCCCAATGCGGGAAGACCCATTTGTTTGTGGAACCCAATGCGTACAAGCTTCGAACCACGGCCCACATGCACAAAGGGTGCACCACATGTGGAGAAGACTTCGAGCGGGAGCCGGGCTTCTATTTTGGGGCGGCCTACGTCAGTTATGCCCTGACTGTCGCCCTCTGGGTGGCGGTGCTTGTCGCGATGATCGCGTTCGACGCGTGGGGGTGGATCGAGTTTGGCATGTTCACCCATCCGGGCACCTACCTGACCACAGGGTGCACCCTGTTGTTGGCGCTGATGCCTCCGATTTACCGGTTGAGTCGGTCCATCTGGCTTTCGATCTTCACAAAAAATCGGGCATGAAAAAAGGGACCCTCACGTTTGAGCGTCCCTTTCAAACCAAATCGCCTGATTCATTGCGCCGTTGACAGCGCATTAACCAAAACCGAATTCCTATACCGGTGCAGGTTGCAAAAGGTTACACTTTGGCAAAAAAAAACATCATTTCCCCAGCGAGGCCAGGTTGCTTTCAGGCTTGTTTCGAGCGCTCCATGTCGGCCTCGTCCCCTTGAACGCGGATGCTTTCCTCGTGCACTGAGGCCAAAATTTTGGACAGAAAGTCGTGGTTCAACCCCATTTGACTTGCCCAATCCAAACGGCTTTTTACGATGTCCCGCCATCGCGCGACGCTCAGAAGGGACCACTTGTTTTTGTGTTTCAAGGCGCCGATCTCGCGGGCCAGGGTCATTCGCTTGTCCAACATGTGCAACAGCTGCTCGTCCACGCTGTCGACTTGGAGCCGAAGGGCGTCCAAAGACTCTTGTGCTTTGTCGTTGACGACATGTTGGACAGGCACGTCCAATTGAGAGAGCAACCGGTCCAGTGCCTCGGGCGTGATTTGTTGCTCCGCGTCGCTCAGGGCGTGTTCAGGGGAAGGGTGGCTTTCAATCATAAGCCCTTCCATCCCGAGGTTCATGGCCCGCTGGGCGATGTCCTGCAGGTGTTCTGACTTGCCAGAGATGTGGGAGGGGTCACAAAAGAGCGGAACCTCAGGCATCTCAGACCTCAGTGCGATTGGGATTTCCCACATGGGGGCGTTGCGGAATTCATGGCTACCGTAGCTTGAAAAGCCACGGTGCAATCCACAGACCTGCCCTCGAGTGCACGTGGCCACACGTTCCAATGCTCCAATCCACAATTTCAAATCCGCATGCATGGGGTTTTTCACCATGACCAAGAGGTCGGTGCCCTTCAATGCTTCGGCAATCGCTTGGACGGCGAATGGACTCACGGTGGTGCGTGCGCCAATCCAAACGGCAGAGATGCCTGCGTGAAGGATCTTCTCCACGTGTTCTGGCGTCGCGACCTCTGTGATCGCCTTGAGGCCGGTCGTTTCCTCGGCTTCCATAAGCCAAGGCAAGGCCTGTTCACCCAGTCCTTCGAATGAATTGGGCCGAGTGCGTGGCTTCCAAACGCCTGCGCGGAACAACTGCACCTGTCCACCCTTGGCCAGGGATTTGGCCGTGGTCAGCACTTGTTCTCTCGATTCCGCGCTGCACGGGCCGGCCACCACCACAGGACGTTTTTCTTGTCCAAAAAGGTTGTCGGTTGAGAAGCGGGCAGACGGGTTTCCATGAACCATGAATCAAAAGTACGGGCAGATGGCACGGTCGCCCTGTTTGTCGCCACAAAAGGACAAGTTTCAGGCACAAGAAAGCCCCGGCGCATGCACCGAGGCTTTTGCAGTACCCAGAACTGGACTCGAACCAGCACGCCCGAAGGCACAGCCGCCTGAAGACTGCGCGTCTACCAATTTCGCCACCTGGGTAAGCGAAGGCCGCAAAGGTAACGCATCGGTCTTGAAGTCATCTTATTTCAATGTGCTCGGGCAGACAAGATCAGAGGTGGGGATGGAGGTGGATTCAATGGCCTTGAATCCGCCCAACACGTCGATGCCGTTGTGGTATCCACGGGCCTTGAGCATGGAGTGCGCAATGACGCTTCGATACCCACCAGCGCAGTGAATGTAAAACAGCTTGTCCTGAGGAATGCGTTCGAGGTGGTTGCCCAAAAATTCCAACGATGCGTGCGCTGCACCCTCCACGTGGGAGGCGTTGTACTCGCCGTCCTTTCTCACATCGACCACGCAGGTGTCGGGGTGGTTTTCCAACACGTGTTCAAACGCATCGGCATCCACGGTTTCAATGTGGTCGGTGTCCTTGCCTGCTGCCACCCACGCTTCCACGGCTCCTTCGAGGTGGCCAAGGACGTTGTCAAATCCCACGCGGGAGAGGCGTGTGATGGCCTCTTCGATTTGGCCGTCGTTGGCGATGAGCAAAATGGGTTGCTTGACGTCGACAATCACCGCGCCGACCCATGGGGCAAATCCGCCATGGAGGCCAATGAAAGTTGACCTTGGAACATGGCGCTCGATGAATTCATGGGTGGGCCTGACGTCCAGCACCACCGCTGAAGTTTCATTCGCCGCGGCTTCGAAGGCGTCGGGGGACAACGCTCGCGTCCCGCGGGCGATCACGGCGTCGATGCTTTCGTATCCACCTTTGTTCATCGCCACATTCAGTGGGAAGTACTCAGGAGGGGGCAAGAGCCCATCGATGACCTCATGGACGAATTCTTCCCTTGTCATGTCCTCCCGCAAGGCGTAGTTGGTCGCCTTCTGGTCGCCCAGTGTGCCAACGGTTTCCTTGCTCATGTTCTTCCCACAGGCAGATCCAGCGCCATGGCCCGGGTAGACGATTGTGTCGTCGGGAAGTGTCATGAGCTTGTCACGGAGGCTGTCGTACAAATGCCCCGCGAGGTCCTCCATGGTGAGGTCGCTTTTCTGGGCCAAATCTGGACGTCCCACATCGCCCAAAAACAACGTATCGCCGGAGAAAATGGCATGTGGTTGACCTTGCGCATCACGCAACAAGTACGTGGTGCTTTCCATGGTGTGCCCAGGGGTGTGCAACACTTCAATTTCCACAGCGCCAAGCTTGAGGCGTTCTCCGTCAGCGGCAATGTGCGCATCGAATCCAGGGTTCGCGTTGGGGCCAAACACGATGGGGGCGCCTGTCTTCTCCGCAAGGGTCACGTGCCCGGATACGAAGTCGGCGTGAAAGTGCGTCTCGAGAACGTATTTGATGCTTGCGTCGCGACTGGCCGCCATGTCGAGGTAGGGCTGAACCTCCCTCAGGGGGTCAACGATGGCCATTTCCCCTTGGCTCTCGATGCAATATGCACCCTGGGCAAGACAGCCGGTGTAGATCTGTTTGACTTCCATGCCGGCAAAGGTACAGCCTCGGTCCAACCAAGTCAGGCCACCATGGTCACACTGTCATGCAACCCAATTGGCTCAAGAATCGCTCGAGGGCGAGTGCTGTTGGGCCATCGCTTGGTTGCGTCGCGAGACCGATCCAGGACGCTCAAACTCGGCCAGGGCGTCGTCCACATTCAACTGGAACGTGACACCTCCCTCGTCCAAAAACCCATCGGCCGCCAGGATGTCTCGGACGGGACCAATGGCGCCCGCCAAGCACACCTGAAGTCCGGCTCCCCGCCACTCCTTGAGCATGATTCGAAACGTCGACCGGGCACTTGCGTCGACATGGGAAATGGTGTCGGCTTGGATAACGATCAACCGAAGAGGCGCGCCTTTGCGGATCACCCATGTTTGGAGGGTGCGCTTGAAGTGGCTTTGGTTGGCGAAGGTCAGTGCCCCGTCGTAGCGAACCACAAGCACCTCTGGCAGGATCACGGCCCTGTCGAAGCGATCCACGTTTCGGTGCACGCCGTTTACGTTGCCCAACACGGCGTGATGTGGGGTCATCAATTGACGGATCCACAGGGCCACTGCGAGGCTTACGCCCACGCCGATGCCCACAGGTAAGCTCACGAACAGGGTGACCAGGAAGGTGATGGCAAGTACGCAGGCTTCTCGTTTGTCCTGGTGCCAGAGCTTGACTGGGAATTGCGTGTCCACCAACCCCCCCACGGCCACCAACACCACGGCTGCAAGGACTGCGTTGGGAAGATGGTGAAACAAGGGAGTCAGGAGGGCCAACGTCAACGCCACCACTGTAGCTGCAATCCATGATGTGGCAGGGGTTTTGCCCCCAGATTGCTCGGTCACTGCCGTGCGGGTAAACCCTCCTGTGGTGGGGTAGCTCTGAAAGAGTGCCCCAAGCACATTGGCCATACCCAAGGCCTTGAGTTCTTGGTTGGGGTCCACCTCGTAGTCGTGTCTTTCTTCCACAGCCTTGGCCACGCTGATGGCTTCCATGAAAGCCACCAAAGCCAGGGTCAAGGCCACGGGCAGCAGCGCGTGAACATCCGAAACGTCCCACTTGGGGAGCCCAGGGAGAGGAAGGCCACTTGGGATGTGGCCCACCACCTGGACACCTTTGGCCTCCAGCCCTGTGCCCCAAGACACCGCGACGCTGCCGAGTACAACCAACAATGAAGCAGGCACTCTGGGGGACCAGGCCTTCAGGCCCACGAGGACCCCCATGGCCAATAGCCCCGCACCCAGTGTCAGGCCATGGGTGGATGGCGCCGCTTCCACCAAGTTGCCCAACAGGAGGTGCATTTGGTTGCTGCGTTCGCAATCGACACCGCCCAGTTGAGGCAGTTGATTCAGTCCAATCAACAAGGCTGCGGCGCTGGTGAATCCGCCAATGACGGGCTTGGAAAGGAAGTGGACCATGAACCCCATGCGCAGCATGCCCATGGCCCATTGAATGAGGCCGATCATGAACGACAGCAACAACGCCAGTTCAATGTACCGGTCCGTCCCTGCCAGGGCCAGGCCGCCAACTCCCGCGGCCACCAAGAGGCTGTCCATGGCCACTGGCCCCACCGCCAAGTGCCTCGACGTGCCCAAGAACCCGTAGACAATTTGAGGCACCAAAGCGGCGTAAAGTCCATACACCACGGGCAATCCCGCAATCGTGGCGTAGGCCATGCCTTGTGGGATGAGCATGATGCCCACAGTCACGCCCGACGGCAAGTCCCCCCGCCACTGTGCTTTGGAATAGGTGCGCAACCAATTCAAGGAAGGAATGTGAGGGAGTAGTCGCACAGGGCCAATCAATGGCTGACAAGGTACGAGCAGGAGAAAAAGGGGAATGTGTCTCAGGTTGCGCCGCGGTCATAAGGCGGCCATTTTGGCGGCGTTTCGATGCAGTGAAAGCACCCCTCATTTTCAAATCCACTGAGCAGCCGGGACACCACCATCTGCGAGGTATGCAGGTCGTTGTGCCAAGGTGATGGTGAAGTCATGAAGTGTCGGTTGACTTCACAAGTTTGGCATCGACGGGGCATAAAAAAAGCGAGAGTGAGACTCTCGCTTCAGTGCCCAGGGTGGGACTCGAACCCACACGCCCTAACGGACACATGGCCCTCAACCATGCCTGTCTACCAATTTCAGCACCTGGGCAGTGCAAGGCTTGGTGCCTTTTTGTTGTGACCCGGCTGGGACTCGAACCCAGGACCCTCTCATTAAAAGTGAGATGCTCTAACCAGCTGAGCTACCAGGTCTTTTTCCTCCGTTGAGGGGGGCAAAGATAGTCAGTTTTTCTACCGCGCAAAGTTTTGTGTCACAGGATATGCAACGCTCGGTTGTCTTTCAGCGATTAACTTGCACACGGCTTGGGCAAAACTTCGTCCAACCTCAACTTCAACGAAAGATGACGACACGAATTTGGATGGGGTGTTTGGCTCTGATTGGATGCGCTTGGCTTGTGCCGAGCGAGGCACTAGGGCAAGGAGTGTTGGACCTCCCAGGGATGGATGCGGTTATGATGCACCACGACCTCAGCACCTCAGAATTGAATCTCACATGGATGGAGCACGTGCATGAGGCGGTGTTGGTGTCTCAGGGTTGGGTGGAATTGACGACGCCGAAAGAGGGCATTCTCGTGGAGGACCTTCATGTGCTTCGTGGACAAGACATCCCCCAGGCGCTCTTGTCCATGCACATTCAGCCGCGCCAGATGGCCGTGGCTTATCCCACTGACCACCAAACTTTTGTGGTCGTGTCCAGCCAAAGCTTCATGGACAAATGGTCTGCCCGCTACCTCGTCAACGCCCAAGCCCGATTGAAATGAGCACGAACATGATACAGTGGAAGTCCATGGTGGCGTGTGCGTTCCTCATGGGGGCGCTGACAGGCCTGAAGGCTCAAATCGCCATTTCCAGCACAGACCTCATCGAAGGTTGCGGAGACGCCCTGGTGGACTCGGGCAGCAGCACGGGGCCTTACGAAGCAAATGAAAACGAGATGGTGACCCTGTGTCCCACGGCTCCGGACACCACAATTTGGATTGAGTGGAGCGTGTTTGACTTGGACGCGGCATCACAAATCACTGTCCATGACGGCGACAACACGTTGGCGCCCATCCTGGCGCAAGGCAGTGGAGACCAACTGCAGGGACTTGTCCAAATTGCTTCTGAAGCCAACCCCACTGGGTGTTTGACCATTGTCTTCACAAGTGGGCCTGTGAGCACGGGCAACTTTGCTGCGGGCATCAACTGTGGACAGCCATGTGCGGTGCCCGTGCCTGTGGTCAATGTGGAAGACCCTGCGCCTTACCGTGTTTGTCCTGGGGTGGAGGTGCCGTTTGACGGGGCCGATTCGTACCCCACAGGCGATGCCGACATCACAATGTGGTACTGGGACTGGAACGGCGACGGTGCGGTGGACGATTCCACCGACAACGGTTACGCCATTCATGTTTACGACGACCCAGGCATCCACCGGATGCAATTGAGTCTGGTGGATGAAATAGGCTGTGAAAGCGTGCAACTGACCAACTACTTGGTTTACGTGAGCAACGATCCGGTCTGGACCATGGCGCCCTTGAGTCAAGTCGCATGCACGGGAGCGCAAGTGGACTTGTCTGTGTCGGTGGAAGGCCAGCCGTTCACGCTGGAACCCAGCGTCGACTTCGGAGGCGGGTTGTTCATCCCGGATGAACCAGGACAATGCTTTTCCAGCGAGTTGACGTTCACCCAGTTCATCCCAGGCCAAACCATCGGGTCCGCGGCCGACGCCCTCGAAAGCTTCTACATCAACTTTGAGCACAGCTTCATGGGGGACTTGACAATCACATTTGAATGCCCCAATGGCCAAAGCATGATGGTGCACCAGCAAGGCGGCGGCAATACGTTTTTGGGAGTTCCTGTGGACAACGACGCGGATCCAAACACCCCTGGCGAAGGGTTTGATTATTTCTGGACGCCCGACGCCACCAACGGGACGTGGGAAGAAAACACCACCGGCACACTCCTGCCTGGGGACTATGAGAGCGTCCAAACGTGGGGCAACCTGGACGGTTGTCCTTTGAACGGCGTTTGGCAAATGGAGATTTGCGATTTGTGGGCGTCCGACAACGGGTTTGTCTTTGATTGGGCCATCCAGTTTGCGGACAGCCTGTACCCGTCGGAATTGAGTTTCACCCCCACGTTTGGGCTGGAATGCGACAGCACGTATTGGACCACGTTGGAACAGAACAGCCACATCGTGCTCGACGGGGCCTGGGATTGTGCCGACGTCGGCGTGACCATGACGACAGCAGGCCAACATACTTACACTGCCCACGCCACAAACAACTTCGGGTGCGAATACACCCAAAATGTGGACGTGGAGTACGTGGCGTTCAGCCCAGCCATCGACGCCAACCCTGATGTGTACTGTGGTGGTCAGCCTGTGGAATTGAACGCCTTCGTGAGCGATCCGGAAGCCGGTGACTTCACAGTGGTGTGGGGCCCTGAAGAGTTCCTCTCAGACACCTTGGGCGAAACGGTTTACGCTTCAGGCATGGTGAATCCTGAATATTTTAACGTCCATGTGGTGCAGGAATTCGACGAGTTTGGCGGGTTGTTGTGCGAAGCGGACGCAGACTTGTTGGTGGGCACTTGTGAAATCACCATCCCCAACGTGATCAGCCCATACGGCACCAACGGGTCGAACGACATGTTTCGCATCCCGGGCATCGAGACCTACGAGGACGTGGAACTTGTGATCCTCAACCGTTGGGGCAACGTGGTCTATGAAAGCGACGACTTCGGAGCGAGCTCGTTTTGGGATGCCGAGGCGGACGGCGCCACATCTGGGGTGTATTACTACAAGTTGACCATCCCTGTGGAAGACGGCCCCCTTGTGGTCACCAGCATTGCGGGCAACGGCGTGGAGTATTACCCCGAGGAGGGCAAGCCTGTGGTGCTGGAAGGCACCGTTCAAATCGTGGACTGAGTCGGGCTTTTGAAAGAGGACGCGCTGGAGGTGCTGACGGCCTGGACAAAGGCCTTGTTGGTGGAGAGGAACGAGGAACGCACCCGCCTTCAGTCCTTGTTGGAACACGCGTCGCTCAAGCAGCGTCGTGCGGAGGGACTGTCCTGGTCGCCAGTGGCTGTCACGGCGGCATCTTATGCCTTTGGCGGTGCGATGTGGTCTCTCGAATGCGGAGAAGGAGGCGGACTGCCCAACGCATTTCGGGTCGGCAGTGCGGTGTTGTTGAGCCCCGTGGGTGACGAAGAAGCGTCTGAGGCGCTGGGGGTTTGGCCAGCCCGCGTTCGGAAAATGCGAGGACTTGACATGGAGGTGGTGCTGGAAGGAGACGGCCCAGAGGGCGTGTCGCCCCATCATCTCAAGTGGACCGTGGACGCCAGGGCCGACGAGCGCAGCTACAATGCCATGGCCCACGCCCTCAGTCACTGGATCAACACGGATTCGGAGGCGGACAAAGCGTTTCGGGACCTTGCCCTCGGGGTGGCGGAACAATGGCCGGAGCCGCACGCTGAAGATGCCGTAGCAGGGGATGCGTCAGGACTGAACGCGGGACAACTGCAGGCCGCAGAGGACATCTGGAGACGTCCGCAAATTTCCTTGTTGCATGGCCCTCCCGGGACAGGGAAAACGAGCACCTTGGTGACTGCAGTGAAGGCCCTGATTGACGCCGGAGACAAGGTCTTGACAGCAGGCCCTTCCAACATGGCTGTGGACGTGCTGGTGGCGCGCTTTCACTGTCTGGGATTGAATGTGGTTCGTGTGGGTCACCCCATGAGGGTGCAGCAGGATGTGCTTGACACAACCCTTGATGCTCGGGTTCAGCAACTGCCAGAATATGCGAGGGTGGTGAAGACGCGACGGGACGCCGCCCAACAACAGCGCGACGCAGACAGGCATGTGCGCAATTTTGACGCGGCCCAACGCGAAGCCCGCAGGCAGTCCCGCGCTGAGGCTCGCGCCCTGAGGAAGGAAGCAGAGGAACTCGAAGCGTATTTGGCTGAAAAAGTCATTCGGGAAGCCGATGTGGTATGCGCCACCTTGGTGGGCTGCGACGACCGACGTCTAAGGGGTGTGAAATTTGACGTGGCCATGGTCGACGAGGCGGCGCAAGCCTTACCTCCGGCGACGTTGATCCCCATGAGACGCGCAAAGAGGTTGGTGTTGTCAGGGGACCCGTGCCAGTTGCCTCCAACCGTAAAGAGCCTAGGCGCAGAGGTGTTGTCGAACACGATGATGGAACGCCTGGTTGAACGCCACCCTGGACACACCCACTTGTTGCAGGTGCAGCATAGGATGAACGAATCCATCATGGCGTTTGGCAACATGAAGTTCTACGACGGTCAATTGAATGCGCATCCCGACGTTGGAGGTCGCACCCTGGATGGGATCAAGCCATGGGTTGTTGTCGATTCGGCAGGTTGTGGATTTGAGGAAGTTCGTTCTAAAGAGGGGGGCAGCGTCTCCAACCCGGACGAGGCTGCCTTTGTCTTGGACCGTGCTGTGGAATGGTTGACTGCGCACCCAGACATTTCGCTGGGAATTGTGGCGCCCTACGCGGCCCAGGTAGAAACGCTTCGTGAAGGATGGTCAGACCATCTTCGCGCACATCCAGCCTTGCGCCAGACAGCCGTTACAATCCACACAGTAGACGGGTTTCAGGGCCAGGAACGGGACGCGATGATTGTGTCTTTGACGCGGAGCAACGACAAAGGAGAAGTCGGATTTCTGAGCGAGAGCCGCAGGATTCACGTGGCTCAAACCCGCGCAAAAATGGCTTGCATGTTGGTGGGCGACAGCGCCACGTTGTCCACTGATGCATTCTTGGCCGACCTCTTCGACCACGCCCAGAAGCACGACGCGTACGACAGTGCATGGAGTTGGATGGTGTGACCTGAGGTCAAGCTTCGACCGGCGCGGCGTCTTCCTTGGGTTGCTCTTGGCCGTCCACAACTTGCCACTCATCCTGGGGGAACACCTCCACGATTTTTTGGTACGCAATGGACGGGATGACATATCCCACGCCAAGTTGATTCATGTGGCTCGACACTTTGTCAAAGGCGTCTCGAACGTCCATGGCGCTCAGCAGGATGTGCTGATTGCTTTCCTTTTCCGAGCCCTTGTCTGCATCGAATGTGGTCATGGCCACCTTGACCCGAAACCACTTGTCGCATTCCTGAAAACGGATCACCTCTATGAGGTTTGTTTTGGTCAATTGGGTAATTTCAAAAGGCCGAATGCCTTCGTGCTCGCAGATTTGGGTCATGCGTGTCTCCGCCTCCGTGTAGGTGTAGGCGTCGAGCACGAACTGCTCGAC
>DKNS01000003.1:28178-45501 GCA_002469765.1 Flavobacteriales bacterium UBA7382
GCGAAGCTACAGGGGGCCTGTGTCGCTGTTCACCAATGCGATGTGAAAATTGCACACATGAAGTGCACATCTGCTGCGCTTGGAGGAGGTAGTTTGCGCCCATGCAATTGCCGGAGGATACGTACATGCACAAGGGCCAGAGGAGAAAGCTCTTGGAGGAGTTGAAAGGCATGGGCATCCGGGACGAGCGCGTGTTGTCGGCGATGGACGAAGTGCCTCGTCACTTTTTCATGGATTCGGCCTTTTCACAATTCGCCTACTCCAACAAGGCATTCCCAATTGCTGCGGGTCAAACCATCAGCCAGCCCCACACCGTCGCCAAGCAAAGCGAGTTGCTTGACGCCCAACCGGGGGCTTCCATCCTGGAAATTGGGACCGGGAGTGGGTACCAGTGTGCCGTGCTTTGCGCCTTGGGGTACAAGGTTCACAGCATTGAGCGGCAGAAGGCTTTGTTTGATGCCGTAGGTCCCTTGTTGAAAGCCATGGGCTGGAAGCCATCTTTGTATTATGGCGACGGATACAAGGGCAAACCCGTATTTGCCCCCTTTGACCGCATCATCATCACATGCGGCGCACCCGACGTGCCTCAAGCGTTGTTGGGGCAATTGAAATTGGGCGGGCGCATGGTCATTCCGGTTGGAGGAGGAGAGACTCAGCGGATGTGGACCATTGACCGAATCAGTGAGCGGGAGTTCACCAAGAAAGACCACGGCACGGCCGCCTTCGTGCCCATGCTGGCTGCCCGTGCCCGCGACTGACCGCAGACTTCGTTAGAACAATCCGTCCACGGGCCCCAAACCTTGGCGTATCAATTCAGGTTCACCGCTTGTGCAATCAAGGACAGTGGAGGCTTCCAATTGTCCAATCCCACCGTCGATGACGAGGTCGACCATACGTCCGTGGCGTTCGCAAATGAGCTCGGGGTCCGTGGTGTATTCCAGCACCTCGTCTTCATCGTGCACGCTGCTCACCACCAAGGGCGTTCCGATTTCTCTGAGCAAGTGAAGCGCAACAGGGTGGTCGGGCACGCGGATGCCAATGGTCTTTTTCCGGCTTCGGTAAAGCTTCGGGACTTCGCTGCTCGCTGGAAGGATGAAGGTGTACGGTCCAGGCAGGGCACGCTTCATCACCTTGAACAGGGGATTGCTCAGGTGCTGGGCGTACTTGCTCAGGTCACTCAAATCGGCGCAGAGCAGGGAAAACTCAGCTTTCTCAGCTTTGATGCCTTTGGCCCGGGCCAAACGATCAAACGCCTTGGGGCTTCCCAGCTTGGCTGCAAAACTGTAGACGGTGTCTGTGGGACAAACCACAAGGCCGTCCCGGTTCAGCACACGAAGCACTTCACGCACCTTCCGCGGGTCAGGATTCTGGTCGTGGAGTTTCAGCAGGTCTGCCAAAACGCAAGGGGATTCAGCCGTTCGACTTGGCGTGGTCCGCAAGGAACTTGGCCAGACCGATGTCTGTCAAAGGGTGTTTCATCAACCCTTCGATGGCACTCAATGGCCCAGTCATCACATCTGCGCCCATCTGCGCGCATTCAATCACGTGCATGGGGCCCCGAACGCTGGCTGCCAGGATCTCTGTGCCGAAGTCGTAGTTGTCGAAGATGTTGCGGATGTCTTCGATGAGGCCCATGCCGTCAGAGCTGATGTCGTCCAAGCGGCCGATGAATGGGCTCACGTAGGCCGCGCCTGCTTTGGCGGCCACCAAGGCTTGACCTGGGCTGAAGATCAACGTGCAATTGGTCCGAATGCCGTGGTCGGTGAAGTGGCTGATGGCCTTGATGCCTTCTTGAATCATTGGCACCTTCACCACGATGTTTTCATGGAGCGCTGCGAGGGTTTCACCTTCGCGAACCATGCCTTCAAAATCCGTGGAAATCACTTCTGCGCTCACGTCTCCATCCACGATGTCGCAAATCGACTTGTAGTGAGCCTTGACCGCGTCGTCGCCTGAAATGCCTTCTTTGGCCATGAGGGAGGGGTTGGTGGTCACTCCGTCAAGAATGCCCAAGGCTTGGGCTTCGCGGATTTGGTCAAGGTTGGCGGTGTCGATGAAGAACTTCATGGAGAAAAGGTTGGGCGGTTTGCAGGCAAAAGTAGGCCAAACCTGAGCGCATACATCCTCCCTCGAGCCCCTACCTTTGCGGTGTGAAACGCGGATTTTGGATGTTGTGGGCTGCTGCCCTTCTGGGCTGCGATGTGTCGCACTGGGATCCGGGTGCGCCAGAGGTGCTTGAAGTGTCTTCGTACACCCTGACCACCACTCCGGAGCAAGGCACGAATTCCCACCGTGTGGAAGAGGTTTGGATCTATGGCGCCGCGGACGTTCTAGGGGTGTATCCTTTGCCGGCGACCATCGCCCTTCCCCAAGGTTCCCCTCAAATGGTCACTTTGGTGCCGGGCATTCGAGCCAACGGGGTGGCCGCCACCCGCCGCCCGTACCGTTACTATGACGTCACCACGGTGAGCCTCGACGGCGATCCTGCCACGGTGGAATCTGTCGATTTTGGCGGGGGCTACGTGGACCACATTGGGCTCACCACCAAAGTCATCCTCGCGGAAGATTTCGAGTCGGCCAACCGGTTTTTGGCGGGGTCCAACAGCAACGCTGAGGTGATCCGACAAACTGAGCCTCTCCAGGTGTTCGAGGGGACAGCTTCAGGGTACATCAAGTTGGACAGCGCCCACACACAGCTCAACGCAGCCACAAGCGAGCAGTTTTACAACCTCCCCCGGGACCGAGAGGTTTACCTCGAGTTCAACTACAAATGCGACGTAGGATTCTTGGTGGGCCTGGACGTGTTGGGCGGTAGCCAGGCAGGTCGTTTGCCCATTCTCGGCCTCAACCCGACCTGCGACGAGGAAGGGATTTGCGAGTGGAACAAGATGTACTTGGATTTGTACCCTGCCTTGTCCACCATGCAGGACGCTGCGGCGTTTGAAATTGCGCTGAACGCCAGCATTCCTGCAGACGGCAGCGAGGGCAACATCTGGTTGGACAACTTCAAATTTGTGCACTTTGCCGATTGATCGCACGCCTCATGCCAAGCCTTGGACGCCATGGACCTGGCGGTATCTGGTGACCGACGCATTGGCTTCGGCGCTGGCTTGGGCCGTTCTGTTCACGTTTCGGAAGGCGGTGGTCGAGCCGAGGCGTTTTGGGATGGAGATCGACATCACTCCGGATGAGAATTTCTTAAAAGCCATGGTGGTGGTCCCACTTTTTTGGGTGGGGTTGCATGCGTGCATGGGGATGTATTTGGACGTGCGTCAACGCCACCGTGGGTTGGAGGTTCGACAGTCCTTTCGGTCGGCAGCTTTGGGTGGTGTCCTGTTGTTCTTCCTGCTTCTGTTGGACGACGTGACCCGCACTCATGTGGACCATTACGAGACATTGGGTGTATGGATGGGGACACACCTGACACTGATTCTGGGCGCTCGCTGGTGTTGGACATCGCGTGTGGTGAGAAACGTCCAGGGTGGCAAATGGGCTTATTCCACTTTGGTCGTGGGGGACAAAGCTGGAAACGAGGCCTTTCTGAAAGACGTCTCACGGACGCCAGGGAAGTTGGGGTGGAACGTGGTGGCTACGTGGACGCTTGAAGACCTCGGGGCGGGATTGAAGTCGCTGGAGTCGTGGCTGGACACTCATCCTGTGGACCGCGCGGTATTGACCACGCGAGTGGGAGACGATCCTTCGACTTTGGGTTGGATTGCACTCTTGGAGGGAAGAGGAGTGGACATTCTGGTGGTGCCTGGTGCCCTCGATTACATGGCCGGGACGGTTCGTTCGTCCAATTTGTTTGGGGTGCCACTGGTCAATTTGAGCAAGCCAGGGCTGACTGCGGGCATGCGCGTGGTCAAGCGTGGGTTGGACGTGTCCCTCAGTGCCTTGGCCCTGTTGGCCCTGTCGCCTTTGTTGGCAGGGGTGGCGCTGGCGATTCGCAGGAGTTCGTCAGGTCCGGTGTTCTACAAGCAGGAGCGCTTGGGTTTGCATGGGAAGCCTTTTAGGATTGTAAAATTTCGCACCATGGTGGTGGATGCGGAGGGGGTGAAGCCGCGACTGAGTTCGGAAAATGACCCCAGAATCACTGCGGTGGGTAAAAAATTACGCCAGACCCGAATCGACGAGCTGCCTCAGTTTTGGAACGTGTTGAAAGGAGACATGTCGATGGTGGGCCCGCGTCCTGAACGGGCCTTTTTTACAGACCAAATTGTCCGCCACAGTCCGCATTTTTTGCGACTTCAGCAAGTTCGACCGGGAATCACATCTTGGGGGCAGGTCAAATATGGCTACGCGGAGAATGTGGATCAAATGAGGCAGCGCCTGCGGTACGACATCATGTACCTCGAAAACATCTCGTTGTTGTTGGACTTGAAGATCCTGCTTTACACCGTCCGCACCGTGGTTCGAAGGGAGGGTAAGTGATTTACATAAAATTCACGAAATTGCAGGCATGGAGACCATGCCATCGGCGCAGCGTGCCCCGCGACGTGCCCGACGCATCCTGGGGCTTTTGGCCCTTGCAGGATGGTCCTGGCTTGCGCATGGCCAATCCTCCAAGCCCGGCTGGGTCGCCCAAGACCAAAAAGAGGGCACCCTTGTCGTCAATTATTACGCCAGTGCGCCGGACCCTGAATTGGAGCAACTTCGTGCACTCACCGTCGACGCGTTGGGGGTCTATTTGCGGGGACAAATTCTCTTGACAGACACTGATCTGGGTTGGGCTGAGTCTGTGCGTTCTGTTTCGCGCGACATGGACCGCATTGTGTCTGACATGTTGCGGATTCGGTCGTTCGCAGGGACCGACAAGTTCCAGGGTTTTTCGCCCCAGGTGTCTGACTTGCTCTTGGACTTTGAAGAACTGGACCCGCGCGATGCAGAGCGTTTTCGGACGGGGCAGCCACGAAGCTTCGAAGAGAACCTCTACGTCCTGGTGGAACAGCGTATTCAAGAAATCCTGCTCCAAGCGGGTGTGGAGCTTGGGCGCTTCGTCAACCGAGGACTGCTCCAAAAAATCGGCACGATCGAACAGAGCGTCTCTGAGGACAGCTTCGAAGAATGGATGGAGCTTGGGGTGAACCAAGAGTTGAAGCCGTTGGAGCTGAATTTCTCACTCGAATCCATGTCGCTCCTGGACGGCGATGAGGATGGAGACTGGGACGACCTTGTGACCCCGGATTCCCCATCCACCGGGGGACTCGAGGAGATGATGCTTCGTGTGTTGGATTTGCTTGAAAACCAAAACGAGAGGCTCGCCAAGCTGGAGAACCGGTCCTCTGGCGCCAGGGATTGGGCAGAGCGGGCTTGGACTCCTTCGCGCACAACGCCCGCGGCGGATTCGGAATTGCGGACCTTGAATTTGCCGGAATCGTTCAGTGTGCAGTTTTACGAGGGAAGCACCCGGTTGACGTTGGCTGCGCAGTTGCAGTTGAACGAAGTCGTCGAGGTGATGGGCATGCACGAGCGTTTGCGCGTGGTGTGCACAGGCCACGCCGATGTGAAAGGCGACCGAGCTGCCAATTTAGCCTTGTCGAAACGTCGCTCAGAAGCTGCACGGGCCCACCTCTTGGAAAGCGGCGTCGCCTCGACACGTGTTGTGCTCAACTACTTCGGGGAAGAACGTGCCCAGAATCGAGGTGCCTTGGACAGGCGGGTGGAGGTGGCGTTCTTTGTGGAAGAATGAAGATCATCTGCATCGGACGCAACTACGCGCAGCACGCCAAGGAACTTGGAAACCCAGTGCCATCCAAGCCCGTGGTGTTTCTGAAACCGCAAAGCGCCATTCTCAGTCACAAGCACCCCTTCTACATTCCTACGTGGACCCAAGAGGTGCATCACGAGATCGAATTGGTGGTCAAGATCAACCGCATTGGGAAGACCATTTCAGAACACCACGCCCATCGCTACTACGACGAAGTGGGGTTGGGCATCGATTTCACCGCCCGCGACATTCAAGCTGAATTGAAGTCGAAGGGCCATCCTTGGGAACGGGCCAAAGCATTCGACGGATCCGCTGTGGTGGGTGGCTTTGTGCCGCTGGCGGAATTGGGGAAGCCCGTGAACGACTTGGCGTTCACCTTGCAGAACCACGATCAAGTGGTTCAGTCGGGGGAGACGTCGGCCATGTTGTTCTCGGTGGATCGGTTGATCGCCGAAGTGTCCACATTCATGACGCTGAAAATGGGGGATCTTCTGTTCACAGGAACACCCGAAGGGGTGGCTGCAGTGCAACCGGGAGACCGTCTCACAGGCCGCTTGGAAGGCCGCGAGTTGTTTGCCGTCAACATCAAATGACCCGAGGCATGCACCTTTCACTGATAGGCTTCATGGGCAGCGGCAAAACAACCGTCGGCCGAGCCATGGCCGAGCGGCTGGGCCGTCCCTTCCAAGACATCGATGCCGAGGTGGAGCGCATGCTTGGCATGTCCATCCCACAGGTGTTCTCAAAGCTTGGCGAGTCCGCCTTTCGGGAGGCGGAACAGGACGCCTTGAGCGACGCGTTGCGCTCCAATGAGCCGATTGTGTTGGCGACGGGCGGAGGAACACCCTGCGCCGACGGGGCGATGGAGTGGATGCGCCGCAAGTCGCTTGTGGTCGCCTTATTGCCCCCCCTCGAGGTGTTGTTGCCAAGGCTCGAGTCCTCGTTGGACACCCGTCCCTTGTTGAAGGGGAAAACGGACCAGGCGCTGGCGAAACACGTCCAAAGGATGATGTTGACTCGGGCTGCATGCTATGGACAAGCCGACATCACGTGGAAACAGGGGGATTGGACAGACGTCCTCTTGGACGACGCCTTGGCTCAGGTGCGCTGGAGGCTCGAAGGGACTTGACTCAGAGAGAAGGGCGCTCCAAGTGAACCGAGGTGCGGTCGGGGTCGGACAAGTCGACGGCAATGTTTTCGTTGTGGTGGGTGCTCAGTGTCAAGCCGCAATAGTCGGCTCGAATGGGGAAGGACCGGTGCTTCCTGTCGACAAGTACCGCCGTATGAACTTCGCGCGGATGGCCTTCCAGGACGAAACGAACAGCGTGGATCAACGTTCGGCCCGAATTCAAAACATCGTCCACCAAGATGACAATCTTGTGGTTCCAAGCGGTCATGTCGACGTCGCAATGCATCTCGTGCTCCAGCGGCAAGTCTTTGTGCATTGTCAACGTCCCTGTCACCACTTCGAGGTCGGACAAGGACGTCAGCCTTGAGGACAAAGCTTCGCACAACGCCTGCCCTTGGCCTGCCACGCCAACGAGGACGAGTGTGGACTCCTGGTAATGCACTTCCAAAAGCTCCCTGGCCATGCGGTCCAGTTTGCGAACCACATTGTCGTGGGTCATGACCAAATCACGTTGCGCGCTCATGAGGCCAAGTTCGGGATTTTCTCCAACAAAGCGACCGCCTCCACGTGGGCGGTGTGCGGGAATTGATCCACAAGCTTCAAGGACTTCAGGGCGTACCCATGCGTTCGCAGTTCCACCAAGTCACGGGCCTGGGTTGCAGGGTTGCAGCTGACGTAAACAATCCGCTGGGCCTCGAGCCGCATCACCTTGCGGAGGGTCTTGGGCGAGATGCCTGCGCGGGGCGGGTCGAGCACGACGGTGTGCAGCTTGCCCTGGTATTCTGGATGCTCCAAAAGGAATTTCCCGGCATCTGCCGCGAAGAAGGAGACATTTTCGATGCCGTTGCGCGTCGCCGCCTCACGTGCATCTTCAATGGCTTGGGGCACAATGTCCACCCCGACGACAGGCACTTGCGCGTGTTTGGCTAGGATTTGGCCGATGGTGCCGGTTCCGCAAAACAGGTCCATGATGACTTGGCCTGGGCGAGACTCGATGTCTTCCAAAGCGAGGGCCATGACTTCGGCGTACAACTGTTGGGCAGATGCTGGGTTGGTC
Organism: Flavobacteriales bacterium UBA7382; assembly: GCA_002469765.1. Classification (GTDB taxonomy): domain Bacteria; phylum Bacteroidota; class Bacteroidia; order Flavobacteriales_D; family Sanyastnellaceae; genus UBA11663. The sequence goes on from DKNS01000003.1 coordinate 36,072, forward strand.
TGAAAGAACGAAGCCATGCTGATGCCAAATGACAACCCGTGCAGCACTTCCTTCAACGTGCTTTCGCCCCAAATGACCTTGGATTGTCCTTCGCGGGCTTCAACACGTTCGCCGACGTCGTCGTTCAAGGTGTGAAGGATGCCTTGCACCCGATCGCCCCACAAGCCACGAATCAAGCCCACGAACCCTTCCACATCCAAGGGCGCGTCAGAGGTGGTCACAAGGTTGACAAGAAGCCCTCCGTCTGCCAGACTCTTGCGCACCACAAGGAATCTGAAGAAGCCTTTTCGTTGCGGAGGGTGCCAGGCGGGCAGCCCTGTGGCTTCACACCACCCTCGCACTTGGTGAAGCGTGGATTCGACCAGAGAATCGAACAGTCCGCTGTCGGCGTCCAAATTCTCCACCGCCCACCATGTGCCGCGGTGCTTGAACCCCAGCCCAAAGTCGTCCACTTTTTCGTCGGTCTCGAGGTCATGCCTGATCTCCGAGAAGCTGTACTCCATTTTATTGCGGTAGTGCCAGCTTGCGGGGGAGGGAACGAGACCTTGGAAGGTGTCGTTCAAATTCTCGACCCCTCCAATTTTGCGGTAGAGGTCAAGCGCTGTGGCTGTCTTCCATTCATGCTGGAGGTGCATGGGCACGGTGGCGTAGGGCGCTCCGGGAATGGCTTGGTAGGGAAGTTCAATTTCGAACTCCGCCTTTTCAAGCACCCGCAACAGGCGGCACTCGGCATGTTTGGACTTGCACTTCACCACTTGTGCCTCGACGGTTTGGCCTGCAAACGCATTCTGAACAAAGACCACAAACGGCCCCTTTTCTGTTTCCAAGCGAGCGATGCCTTTGCCTCCGAACGCCATGTCTTCAATCTGAAGCTTCAGAATCTGTCCCTTGTGAAATGTCCGCTTCACACGTCGATGTCCTCCCATGTCCTTGGTTTGCCGCGAAGGTACTGTCTCGGGATGCGGTACCTTTGAGAGATGCCTCATTCGTCCGAACAAATTTGTCGCTGGGTGCTGTTCGTGCTGTGTGCCTTGTGGGGCATGACGCCTGCTTCAGGCCAAATGCGAGAAGGCGAGTGGTCGTTGGCCACATTCAACGTGCGTTTCGACAACCCGGGCGATCCCTTGACTTGGGAGGAGCGGCGCGATCAAGTGGCCCAAATCGTCGGTTTTTACGATGTCGTGGGCGTCCAAGAGGCTTTGCCTCATCAGGTGGACGACCTTGCATCGCGGCTTCCATGGATGGCCCATGTCGGGAGTGGACGCGACGAGAACGGGGGAGGAGAGGCTTGCCCCATCTTCTACGACAAGAACAAGTGGGAGTTGCTGCAGAGCCAGACCTTGTGGCTTGCCCGCGACTGGAAAATCCCTGGTGCCATTCACCCTGCGGCGGATTTGCCACGCATTGTGACCGTGGTCACGTTGCATCACAAGGCCGATGGCAAGACGCTAAGGGTGTACAACACGCATTGGAGCCACGTGTCTGTGGACGCGCGGGAATTCGCTGGGGACTTCATTGCCTTGCTTGACGCCGCATGCGAGGCAGACGCCACGGCGCTGCTTGGGGACTTCAATGAAGTGCAGGCTTCCCCAGGCAGGATGGCCTTGTCCGACGCCGGCTTCGTGAACACCTACAACAACCCCAAAGTCCGATGCCGTCGAGAATTCCCCACCTACACCACCTTCAAGCCGGAGGGGTCGGCAGGCGGGCCGCGCATTGACGCCGTGTACGTCAAAGGTTTGGAGGCCACATGGACGTGCGTTGATGAGGTGATCGTCAAAGGCTTTTTCATCAGCGACCACATGCCCGTGCATGCCGTGGTCAAGTGGAACACCAACTTGAACGGACGTCGATGACCCCGCATGAAAACCTCAAGACGATGGGCACCTGGCCGGTGTTTTTGACGGCCATCTCCACCATCTTGGGGGCCATCCTTTTCTTGCGATTCGGGTACGCCGTGGCCCACATCGGCTTGGTCTCCACGTTGATGATTGTCTTCGTGGGTCATTTGGTGACGGTGCCCACAGCCCTCGCAGTGGCGGAAATCGCCACGAATCAAAAAGTTGAAGGTGGTGGTGCTTATTTTATGATTTCCAGGTCTTTTGGTCTGAACATTGGGGGGGCCATTGGGTTGGCGTTGTACTTGTCCCAAGCCATCAGTGTGGCCTTTTACGTCATTGCATTTACCGTCGCTTGCCGCGATGTGTTGCATTGGGCCGATGTGGTCCATGGCGTGGCCATTGACCCCATGTGGGTCAACCTTGGGGTGATGGCGTTGTTGACGATGTTGATGGTGGGGAAGGGGGCAAACCTCGGTGTCAAGGCCCTTTACATCGTGGTCGTGTTGCTGTTCTTGGCTTTGGTCTTGTTCTTCCTGGGAAGCGGCCCAGGGAACCCGAATTTGAGTCCCTTGGCGACCATTCCTGACGTGTTGACCACCGCATCCGGAGAGACTGTAAAGCGATTCTCGTTCTTCGAGGTGTTCACCTTCATTTTTCCGGCATTCACTGGCATTGCCGCAGGGCTCGGACTTAGCGGAGATTTGAAAGACCCACGCTCGAGCATTCCCAAAGGCACCATTTGGGCCACAGTGGTGGGGATTGTGATTTACATCGCTGTGGCCATCAAGTTGTGGTGGAGTGCCCCACTCGAAGCCTTGGCGGCTGACGAGCTTTACATGGAGAACATCGCCTTGTGGGGTCCGATCATTCCCATCGGTTTGGCTGCGGCCGCCATGAGTTCGGCCTTGGGCAGCGTGATGGTGGCGCCGCGGACGCTCCAAGCCATTGCCGCGGACCAGATTTTCCCTGCCGGCATGTCGGCTTGGCTCAAGAAGGGCAGGGGTTCGCAAAACGAGCCTGTTCGGGCATCGTTGGCCACGTGTGCCATTGCTTTTGTTTTTGTGCTGATGGGAGACATCAACGCTGTGGCCGAAATCATTTCCATGTTCTTCATGGTGACCTACGGAGCCATTTGCCTGGTGTCGTTTCTAGAGCATATGGCGGCCGACCCCAGCTACCGTCCCACGTTCCGTTCGCACTGGTCCATCAGTCTGATGGGGGCGGTGCTGTGCATTGTGTTGATGTTTGGCATGAACCCGACTTACGCCACGGCGAGCTTGATCATCATGGTGCTCATTCATGCCTGGGTGTCCCGCCTTGGGAGCGGCCAACGCGGGATGGTCCGGTTGTTTCGTGGGGTCATCTTTCAAGTCCAGCGGTTCCTTCAGTTGGCGTTGCAAATGAGCGACGACGACCTGGAAGAGTCCAGGGGCTGGCGGCCTTTCGTGTTGGCGATTTCCCCTGACACGTTTGACCGTCAAGAAGGGTTTGACATGGTGCGCTGGGTGGCTTACCGCCATGGGTTTGGGACGTATATGCACTTCATCAAGGGGTTCTTGTCCCAAGAGACCCAGGCGGAAGCCCAAAAAGCCCACGCCCAACTTGTGAAACGTGCTCGCGGCAACCGAAGCCGCGTTCACCTTGACACCATCATCAGCCCATCCTACACGTCGGCCATCGCCCAATGCATACAGTTGCCTGGCATTTCGGGCAAAGGGAACAACCTTTTTTTGATGGAGTACGCGCCGGATCAGCCGGCCAACCGCGACCAGCTCATGGACAACTTTGGGCTGTTGGCGGCATCGGGGTTGGACCTCGCTTTGTTGCGGAGCAGCGGGCGGAAGTTTGGCAACAAGCACGACATCCATTTGTGGATCACGCCAGAAGACAGTGTGAATTCGAGCTTGATGATTTTGCTCGCCTACATCCTTCAGGGACATCCCGATTGGAGCGACGCCAGCATCAGCGTGTTCTTTCTTCACGACGGAGAGAATGCAGAAGAGGAGGAGGCCTTGCGCGCAAGCATTGTGGAAGGACGCCTGCCCATTGCGGAACAAAACATTGAGCACGTCACGCACCACTCCAGTTCTGTCCAGACCATCAAGAACAAATCGGGCGGTGCAGACCTTGTCATTCTTGGATTCCAGTCTTCCGACATTGAAACCATGGGCGAGGATGCCTTTGAGCGTTTCAATGGCTTGGGAGAAGTGATGTTTGTTCACGGGATGAAACCCCTTGCCATTCAGTGATGATCAAAATTGCAATTGTCCACGGTCCCAACCTCAATTTGTTGGGGCAACGCAACCCTGAGGTGTACGGCAATTTGACGCTGGAGCAGCTCGAGGCGGCTGTGGCTGAACGCGCGGCAGAACGCGGCGCTGAAGTTGAAGCATTCCAAAGCAACCACGAAGGCGAGCTCATTGACGCGCTCCATGCTGCGGGCAAATCTTGCCAAGGGGTCATCTTCAACCCTGGCGGCTTCTCGCACACTTCTGTGGCCCTGCGCGATGCCGTGGAGGCCAGTCGCATTCCGGTGATCGAGGTGCACATTTCCAACATCCACGGCCGCGAACATTTCCGCCGTACCAGCTTGACGGCTGCTGCAGCCCAAGCCTGCATTTCAGGAATGGGCCTCCAAGGCTACTTGTCCGCCCTGGAAGCGTTGTTGAATTCTTGATCAGGCCTTCTTCAGCTGAGCCAGGTGCTTGTTGAACAGCGTCACAAGTTGCGTCGAGTCCTTGGCTTCCAGTTGCTTTCCAAAGACGAGTGTCTTTGACTCCGTCCCCACGTGGATGCGCTCTCCCCCGATGACCCAAAATTGCTGGTCCATGGATTCGAGGAACGACTTGGGGTTCGGGGCAGGGGCTTGGGCGGACTTTAATTCGTGCAGAGACGCCTCCGCGGCTTTGCCAGTCTGTTCTCCGTGATCCAGTCGGATGGACAAGCCATCCTGGCTCAATTGGACGACTTCTTGCCCTGAACGACGCCAGCGCACGGCCTTCCATCCGCGCATGAAGAAGAAGGCCCAGAACCCCATACAAATGAGGTAAAACTGGCGCTCCCCTCCAGGAAAGATCCAGGCGCCATAGGCCAACATGGCGCCCAAGGCTGCCCATGCGCCAAGCCAGAGCTCGAGGCTTTGCCGCTGCCAATCCGGGATGGACCCTGAAATGGTGGCCATCCACCGGTCGCCGGACCGGCTGACCACGATGCGCTCTCCGATGCGGTGACTTTTCATGAAGAATGGGAAGCAAGGGCCCTGCGGTACAGGCCTTCGTATTGGGGCAGGATTTTGTGAATGTGGAACGCTTCAGCCCTCTCCAGCGCAGCTTCCCTGAACCTCTTGCGGTTGGCGTTGTCCAGCACATGCAAGGCATCTTTCGCCATGCCGCGCACATCTCCCACAGGTCGAAGCATGCCAGTCTTTCCTTGAAGGTTGACTTCAGGCAGGCCTCCAACGTTTGTTGAAATCACGGGCACCCCCGCGGCGAAGGCTTCCAGAGCGACAAGTCCAAAACTTTCCGTTTCTGAGGGAAGCACCAACAAATCGCTGATCAGCAGTGGTTCGATGGGGTTTTTCACTTTGCCCAAGAACACCACGTCCGATGACACATTCAACTCGTGGGCATGGCGCTCCGCCGCAGCTCGGTCGGGGCCGTCGCCCACCATAAGCAGCTTGACTTCTTTCGCCGCACGGAGGTGTGCGAACATGGCCACCACGTCGCACACGCGTTTCACCGGTCGGAAGTTGCTTATATGACAAAGAACAGGCGCACCTTCAGGCGAGAGTTCCTCCTTGAAGGCGGCGTTGGGCTCCCTTTGGAAATGGCTCGGGCAAATGAAATTGGACACCACTTCAATGGGGTGCTTTCCAAACGTCTCCACCGACACCCTCTTGAGGTCTTCCGACACCGCGGTGACGACATCACTCTCTTCAATCGCATCGCAAATGGACGGTTTGAACGACGCGTCCTGCCCGAGCAAGGTGATGTCTGTGCCATGAAGCGTGGTGACCACAGGGAGCGGCTGGCCTTGTTTGGCCAGAATTCTTCGGGCATTCAACGCCGCGCTCGCATGAGGGATGGCGTAGTGGACGTGAAGCAAATCCAGCGAATAGGCCGTCGCCACCTCCACCATTTTGGAGGTCAAGACCAGTTCATAGGGAGGGTAGTCGAAAAGGGGGTACTTGGACACCTCCACTTCGTGGTAGAAGACCCGAGGGTGAAACGACCCCAGGCGCACGGGTTGCGTGTATGTGATGAAGTGCACCTCGTGTCCTTGATCGGCCAGAGCCTTGCCCAACTCTGTCGCCACCACACCACTGCCTCCATAGGTGGGGTAGCATACGATTCCAATGCGAAGGGGGGCAGCAGTCATGCGTCAAAAACGGCTTTTGGCCCCCAAATGTTCGAGCACCACGCGTTGAATCTCTGTCCTTGTGTCGAGGCGAAGCAAGGTTTTGTTCGACGCTTCAGGGTAGGTTCGGTTGCTCAAGAACACGTACACCAAATCGTAGGTTGGGTCCACCCACACCAATGTTCCAGTGAACCCGCTGTGGCCAAAACTCTCCCATGACGCGAGGTCGCAAGTGGGGCCAGAATCGGGTTTCAACGCGGGCTTGTCGAAGGCCATTCCCCGGCGGTTGTCGCCGTCCACAAAGGCCCGGCTCGTCCATTGTTTCAACACATCTTCTGGCACGATTCGGATGCCCTTGAACACCCCGCCTTGGCGCCACGTTTCGGCAAGCTCAGCAAGGTCGTAGGCGTTGGAAAAAAGCCCTGCATGGCAGGCAACACCGCCCATCATCGCTGCGCCGGGGTCGTGCACCGTGCCACGCACTTCACACCCTCTGAATTCACGGTCCCACTCGCTCGGGGCGATGCGCTCTTCTTGCACGCCTCGGGCCAACGGGCGGTACCCCATGCTTTGCCAACCCATCGGGCCAGCCACGTGGTTGGCCACCCAGTTTTCAATGTTCATCCCCCAAGCGGACAAGACCTTGTCCCACATGTAAAAGCCCAGGTCGCTGTAGCGGTATTCGCCTGGGGCGTCCAGTTCGGCGTTCAGGATGGTGGTCCAAATGGTATCCAGGTAGGATTCCTCCATGTACATCCCTGGGCTGACAGGCACAAAGCACGACGCGTCTGGGGCTTCGCAGAAAGCCCCCGTGGTGTCGTCCAGGGCGCTGCGGTAAAACGGAATCCATGACGTGAGCCCGGCTTGGTGGCTCAACAATTCGCGCGGGGACCGCGTGCCCAGCGGATGATCTTTCAGCTCGGGCAGCATGTCGTGCACACTTCCATCTTCTTCCAAAAGCCCAAACCCAGCCATGTGCATCAGAGCATTCCCAGTCGCGGCGACTTTGGTGATCGACGCCAGGTCGTACACCGCATCAGGGGTGGTGGCCTGTTTCCCGTCCAGCGTGCCGACCGTGTGGTCCATCACGATTTGGCCTGCATGGGCGACGACGACCCTCGCGCCTGGCATGGCCCGTTTCGCCAGGGCATGCTGCAAGAGGCTGTCCACTTGCGAATTCGGACGATTCCAAAATGCGAGGCGCTCGTCCACAGGACGTCCCAAACGCATGGCGCCTTCCATTTCCAGCCCTTCTCCCTCATGCCATGGGCTGTCCACAGGCGTGACAGGCAGCTTTCCTGCGATGGGGGTGACCCCTGCCACAGCGTCGGCCACAGCATGGCATGTGCGTTCGTCGTCTTGGTAGGCAACCAAGATGCCGGCCACATGGCGCTGAAGTGCCACAAATTCTGGCAAGGCATAAGGGTTGCCCATCCACACCACCATGACGTTCCTGGGGTCGAGGTTGCGCTCGTCCAAGAGCTTGGTGACACGTGCCAGGCCTTCAGGTTGGATGCCAAAATTTCGAGACGGCCGATGGCTCATCTCGGTGGCGGTCACCAGCACATGGGTGGCCTGCGCCAACGCCGATTGGATTTCCCGTTTGCCTAAACCGCTTGCGTCTTTGCCCACCACGTGCCTCGACACGGTCCAGCCTTCGCCAAGGTGCTTGGCGAGTTGGGCTTCGAGTGGGGCGCACGATTCGGCGTGGTTGGCCAAATCCAACATCACAGCGCGCCCTTGCGTGGCCGCCCAAGTCTTTGGGTATGCCGAATGGCCTGGGAGCATCGTGAGGCTCTGCGCGAGCAATTCGCGGTGGACAAGCTCGGCGTGTATGGGCTCAAAGGCTGTCCCTGCGGCTGGCACAGGTTCACCAGCATCGGTCCAAAGTTTGGCCAAAAGCACGCGGCGGCATTTGGTGTCGATGTCCAAGGTGTCCAAGGTGCCATCGGCGAGGGAGGCCATGGCCTCTTCAATTGCAGCGACAGGGTCTCCTGGGAACAACAAGACGTCGTTGCCTGCCTTCAGGGCATCTCGAATGCGTCGGCGTTCTCCCGCAAAGTCTGCGAAGCCCTTCATGCTCATGGCGTCTGTAAACACAAGGCCTTCGAAGCCCATCTTCTGCCTCAACAGGGTGTCGACAATGGCCGGGGAAAGGGTGGAGGGCTGGGCTTCGGTGCTGTCCAGCCCAGGTACATCCAAGTGGGCGACCATCACCCCGCCCATGCCGTGGTCGACGGCGTATTGAAACGGGGCCAATTCCACCGAATCCAGCCGTGAACGGTCATGCAAAATGGAAGGCAGGGTGGCGTGAGAATCGCTGTCGCTGTCACCGTGCCCAGGGAAATGTTTGGCGGTGGCCAGCACCCGTTGATCCTGGAGGCCGTCCGCGTAGGCTTGCCCCAATTTGGACACCCACTCCACGGATTCTCCAAAGCTGCGGCTGCCGATCACCGGATTGATGGGGTTGGAGTTGACGTCCACAACGGGCGCGAAGTTGACGTGGACGCCCGTGGCGCGGAGGCTTTGCCCCACCACTTGGCCAAACATCCTGACCAGTTCCTCGTTGCGCGTTGCGCCCAAGGTCATGGCCCGTGGGAAGGAGCGGGTGCTGTCAAGGCGCATGCCCAAACCCCACTCGGCGTCGGACGACACCATCAAAGGCACAGAGGCCATGTCCTGCAACCGCTTCAGTCGGATGCGTTGGTGGTCAGGACCGCCTTGCATGCAAATCACCCCCCCCAATCCGAGGTCTCGGGTCCATCGCTCTGCCTCGGCCCAACCTAAGGTGTCGGTCCGAGCGTAGATGGGCACCATGAGCAATTGAGCCACGCGCTGCTCCATGGTCAAGGAGGACATCACGCTGTCCACGACGGCATTTGGGCCATTTAGAAAACCCGGCGTTGTGGGGGTGAAAGTTGGGGATTGATGTTGGCCAAAGTAGCAGCCCCAAAAGGCAAACAACGCCCCCAAGGTCAGCGCGATCCGGGCCATCAAGTGCGGTCCGCCATGCGGGTTCGCGCCATGGTGAGCAAGAAGTTGAATTGCTCTTCCACCGTCAAGTCGCTGTTGTCCACCACGACTGCGTCGTCGGCCTGACGCAAGGGCGCCACTGCACGCTCAGAGTCGATTCGGTCGCGGCTGAGGACGTTGTCCAAGACGTCGTCGTACGACACGTCTTTGCCCGCCAACTGCAATTCACGCAACCGACGGTAGGCGCGCGTTTCCGGGTC
>DKNS01000067.1:0-9757 GCA_002469765.1 Flavobacteriales bacterium UBA7382
AGGAGCTGAGTGAGGGTTTGGTCAACATACGCTTCCCATTCAGGCAGGTCGGCAATGGGAAGAATGGCGTTCACACGGTTGTTTCGTCGAGAGTAAATCGCTTCAACAAAGAAGCCATTCACCTCGAAAATGCACAAGATGTATCGGTCCTCAATCACACGTTGGGCAAGGCACACGCCATGGTCCCACATGTAATTGGTCTTTTGATCGAGAGGAAGTCGGTTGAAAGAGTCGAGTTGCATGAGGCAAGGATTCTGCGGTGGGTCAATGTCAGGGGTTCTTACGCCAGCCACCTGAAAAAGGTTTCACTTGAACCGGGTGGCGTACTTTCATGGGGTGAACACCTCCCTCCCACTCCAGCTCGTGGATTGCCCGAGAGACGCCATTCAAGGTTGGCCTCACCCGATCACAACTGAGGACAAATTGGCCTACCTCCGCACGCTGCTCCGGGTGGGTTTTGATTGGCTTGACCTTGGGAGTTTTGTATCTCCACGAGCTGTGCCTGCGATGGCAGACACAGCCAAGATGCTTCGCCAATTGGAGGAAGAAGCCATTTGGGACCAAACCAACACCAGAGCCCTGGTCATTGTGGCCAACGAGCGTGGCGTGAGGGACGCCGTAGAATTCGACTCGGTTTCTGCATTGGGGTTCCCGTTTTCCATCAGTCCCACCTTCCAAGAGCGGAACACGCGTGCCGACGAAACGGAGGCCATGAGACGCCTCGACATCGCTGCCAATGCTTGCGTAAAGCATGGCAAAGATTTGGTGGTCTACTTGAGTATGGGCTTTGGCAATCCCTATGGAGATGCCTGGGGTGTCGACGACACCGTTTCTTGCGGGGGGCGGCTCCTCGAAGCATTCGACCCTGCCGTTGTTTCGGTGGCGGATACAGTGGGCATGGCGACACCGGCTCAGGTAAAGGATGTCTTTACCCAATGTGTCCCTTTGTGGGGGCAGGCGAAAGTCGGAGCTCACTTGCACATGAACCCCTTGGAGGGCATGCTGAAGATTGAGGCGGCCTACGAAGCTGGTTGTTTGAGGTACGACGGGGCCATCCGTGGCGTCGGGGGATGCCCCATGGCCCAGGACGACCTTGTGGGAAACGCACCTACGGAGCGCATTGTCGAATGGGCGCAAGGGCGTGGCTTGTGGAATGTGAAGAGTGCACAAGCCTTGGACCAAGCCCAAAGTTTGGCGGCGGACTTGTTCGTCTAAAACGCCAGGCGCTCAGTTCAGTCCGTAAGCGAGAAGCTTGAAACCAAAGGACGAGGAAGACAATTCAATCGTCTCCATTTTGACCAAGCTGATGTGAATGCGGTAATGTCTCATGACGTCTGAGTGTACGCAACCACCTTCGAGAAGGTTTCGCATCAGGCAAATGCAAGAAGGCCAAGTCCCAGGCCGACGCATGTTGCTGCAAATTTGGCCTTGTTGAAGGCATGGCCTTCCCCTGCTTCAAACAAGACGGTCGTGCCAATGTGCAGCAGGATGCCAACAACGACAGCTTGCAACATGGAGGTGAACTCCACAGCGGTGCGGGCATCCAAGGTGTGGTACACCATGTCTGCGCTGAGCATGCCCAAGGCAGGCGACATCCCAAAGGCCACAAGCACGATCCAAGCTGCACGCATAGGTACGTGTCGTTCCAGCATCATGGCCATGAGTACCATGGCCACAGGGACTTTGTGAAGGATGAGCCCCACGGCCAACCCCCAATCAATCAAGTCCATGGACAATGGGCCATGCACAAGGCCTTCATGGTGAACATGTGGTCCGATGACGGGCATGCTTTCCAGGGCGGCATGCAAACCAAGGCTCAGCAACGCAGCCCAGGGCAGTTGTTTCCATGAGAATGGCGTTTCACACTCAGGACCGTGCTTGTGAGCATGGAAATGGCCATGCTCGACCCCTTGACTCAAGAACTCAAGCAACCCTTGCAGCAAGAAGCCGGCAAGAACACACAATCCTGCGGACGATGTCCCTGCGAAGGCTTCCGGGACCATATGCAGAAAGCACATGGCAATGATGAACGCGCCTCCAAACGACAAGATCAGCCCAAGGTTATCGATCCCCCTTTTGCCCACCAGGACGAACAATCCACCTCCAAAGACAGCGGTCGCCAGAAACAAAGCTGTGGTCAAAAACATGCCGTCAGATGTTGGTTGGTTTCTGTGCGAGAATCATGGTTCGGGGTGAGTCTGGTTTCCAAGTCGCAAGGTGGTAATCGCCCCACACTTGCAACACCTCTAGCCCTGCATCCAACAGTGCATCCAAAAACGTCGCTTTGGTTAGGGCTTGCACTCTCTCCACGTGGTGGTGCCGCTTGCCGTCGGATACAAATTCAATGGACTTTTCAATCCACCCGTTGTGAATCCGTCGATGAATCTCGAAATCGGTCCCTCCCTTGACCACGCGCTCTTGAGGCACGAGTTGCTTGGCCAATGTCTCGGGATTGAGATAGTCTAAAAGCAATTGCCCTCCAGGCTTTAAGAAACCTGAGAAATGCCCAACAATGCGCTCCATGGCCTGGGGTTCTTCGAAGTAACCCAAGCTCGTGAACAAGTTGGTGACCAAGTCAAATGCTCCCTGCCACTCGGTCGCCTCGTCGAGATTTCGCAAGTCGTAGACCTTGAATTGAAGCTTGTCGTTGGCAGGGACATGCGGATGGCTTGTTGCCGCCGCGATGCTGGCTTTACTCAGGTCGAAGGCAGTCACCTCCCACCCTCGTTTGAAGAATGCCCTGGCATGACGCCCGGCTCCACAGCCCGCATCCAGCATGCTGCCCCTGCTGTTGAGGCATTCTTGTTCCAGTAAGACTTGAACGAGACGGTCGGCCTCTTCTTCACTTCGGTGTCCGTAAAGCTTATGGTACGCTTGGGTGTTGAACCATGCCTTGAACCACTCTGGATCCGTTTTCCACACGTCTCGTTGTAATTCCTGGGGCATCCGGGCACAAAAGTGCGGTATAAAATTCGTTCTTTGACACGGAAAGCCGACGATGGAAGATCTGTGCACATTCACCCACTTGAAACACCTCGAACCCCGGTGGGAATTGTGGTGGCGTGGGCCCCTTCGAGCGAGGCAAAACGAAGTTTTGTTGTCGTGGTTGGAAGAGGCTTTTCGCAAAAGAACTTGGGACAAAGGGGCTTCTAAAAAAGCCATGCGCTGCGCCATTGAGTTGCTTCAAAACTTAACAAAACACGCTTCAGATGTGAGTTTCATGTTGGGTTACGACCTGAATGGACAATGCCATTTGCACGCGGAGAATGAAGTGGAAGATGTCCAGTGGTCCGTCCTGCAAGCAGCCCTGACGACTGTGCTCGAGCTGGACATGACATCTCTCAAGGCTCGGCGGCTCAACCAATTGGAACACGGGCCCCGCACAGCTCTTGGCGGAGCAGGTTTGGGCCTCATGGACCTTCGTTTGTGCTCCCGCGACAACCTAGCGGCAGAATGCATACCTTTCGAAACAGGCGGCGGCAAACTGGTGCTCCACGTCGTCCTTAACCCCAAGTTAGACTGAATCATGCAGGACCTCATTCTTGAACGCACAGCCAAGACACCGCAGGTGGAATTCATGGCCTTGGAGCGCAAGTTGACTCTTGCTGGCAGGAGCATTCCTGAGAACTCCATTCAGTTCTACGGGCCTTTGTTGGAGTGGGTGCAGTTGTTCTGCCCTGGAGCAGAAGGCCGTGTGGAGGTCCATGTCAAACTTGAATACTTCAACACGAGCTCTTCAAAGTGCCTCATGGACATGTTGAAGCGCGTGGAAGCATCGAAGTGCGATGCCGAGGTTTATTGGTACTTTGAGGAGGACGACGAGGACATGGAAGAAGCTGGCGAAGATTACGCCGCCATCATCCAACTGCCATTCAAGCTCGTGGAGACTTCAGAAGCCCACTGACTCTGGGAGCGAGCAACAGTGCTGCCCAAATCATTGAGGCCATCCCCAACAGCGCAAACACGTTGAACTCAAGCGTGTTGAATTTGACGCCGCCAAGTTTTTTGTAAGGCATGTACATCGTACTGTCGAATGCGTGTGTTCGAGCATCTGTTCGGTGAATCGGAGCTGATTTCTGCACAAGCCTTCCGTCGACGTACAACACACGCTCCTGTCGATCATCTTGAAGCACCCATGACCACAATTCATCGTTGTGATAAACGCCCTTCAGCATGACCAAGTCCTTGGACTCGGACAACATTGCGCGGACTTCGTTTCGCGCATTGAATGCAGCCTTGTAATGGTTGTTGTAAACCTCTTTCACCATTGTCCAATCCGGCTGAGCCAAATTGTCGAAGGTCCAAGCAAACGGCCTGCCCTCCCACTGGCTCAATTCTTCTTGGGCGAATGCAAGCTCCGAAATCAACAGCTCTTGGTCTTGGAGTTTCCTCAATTCCGACAGCCAGAAGTCTCGACGCCAAGCCGCTTGTTTCAGACGATCCTCCCAAGGCATCAAGGAGTCGTCGTAGGCATTGTTCCTCGCGAGTTCCACCGCGAGCGCTTCAAAACCCCATCGTGACGCCATCACATTGCCAAACCACGGAACGGCATCAGATTGGGTGAAGGTTGGATTGAACCTCTCAAAACGAATGATCGCCCCACCAAAAATGATCTGAGGAATCACCAGAAGCGGGATGACGATGTAGATGACTTTGGCCGTTTTGAAGAGGGCTGAGATCAACAAACCTAGGACGTTGCCGAAAAAGGCCACGGCAAATAACACCAACGTGTGGGTGAACATGAAGCCATGAATGTCCAAGATTGCGTGAGACACGAGGACAAAGCCCAAGCTGTGGACCATCGACACCGCGGCCACTACGGTCAATTTGGCGTGCACAAAGTGGTGCCATTTGACCTGCAAAAATTGTTCGCGCTTCAGCAGGGTTCTGTCACGGAGGATTTCCTCTGCACTCACACTGAGCCCCAAGAAGAGGGCCACAATGACGGAGATGAACAGAAACGGCGGCACATTTTCACTGGCCCTGAAAGTGTAATCGACTTCGGCAAGTGTGAACCGCATGAACCCCGCCAGCAACGTGGCGAGCGCGGGTGCTTCGAGAAGGTTGACCCATAAGTATTGCTTGTTGCGCCACTTTGTGAGGATGTCGCGGGACAAAAAAGTGGTCCATTGAGTCCAACCTGAAGCAGCTTTGGTCGAGGGCGTCACCAAAGTGGTTTCCGTCTTGGGCTTGTCAGGTTCTTGCTCCAGCAGTACGGTGTAGAAGTCGCTCCACTCTTGGGGGGTCGTTCGTCTCACTTCGGTCTTGCGGCCATATTCGTCGACGGTATTCGCCTCAAGAATGTCAAAAATTTGTTCAGGATTCACGTTGCCGCATGAAGAACAAGCGCATTGGTCGTCATGCACCCGAGAGGCCAGCTCGTTGAAGTGCCGCACGGCGTTCAAGGGATTCCCCCAATAAACCGGGTGCCCTCCCACATCAAGCATAAACAAACGATCCAACATCTTGAACAAATCGGAAGACGGTTGATGCAACACCGCAAACACCAATTGACCTGCGTAGGTCAATTCTTTGAGGATGTCCATGATTTGGGCACTGTCTCGACTGGACAGCCCGCTTGTGGGCTCGTCGAGAAAAAGCACTTCAGGCTTCCGAAGCAATTCAAGCCCAATGTTGAGCCTTTTCCGTTGGCCGCCAGAAATGACCTTATCCAGTACAGATCCGACGCGCAAGTCACGACTCGCCCAAAGTCCCAACTGCCGGAGCACCCCATCCACCCGGTCGAGCTGATCAGATTCGGACAAGTGCGAAAGGCTCAGCCTGGCGTTGAAAGCCAAGTTTTCACGCACTGTCAACTCCTCCATCAGCACGTCTTCCTGGGGAACATGGCCGATGAGTCCGGCCACACTTCGCGGTGAGTTGTGGATGTCCAACATATTCAGCTTCACTGAGCCAAATGTGGGACGCATGCTGCCGTTCAAAATGCTCAGCAACGTGGATTTTCCAGAACCACTTCCGCCCATGATGCCCACCAGCTGTCCCGCACGGGCTTCAAAGCTGAATTGATGAAGGGCCTGAGATTTGGGGCTGTGGAACCAATGGCTGAGGTTTTCCACTTGAAATGCCCAAGGTGTCTGTTCACCTTTTTGGGCATTGACAATGGTCACCAATTCGCTGTGAAACAAGGTGGCACCCAGTCCGTCACGAACGGTTCCTCCAGGGGCCAACATGACCACCGAGTTCACAGGAACAGGTTCGTGGTTGATGCGCAAATCTTGGTTGACTCCGGCACGAAGCAAAAACAAGTTGTGTTCTTGCATGTGGAGCCCAGCCACCCTCCCGCCAAACCTGTCCTTTAGGACTTCTTGAGAGAGCACGAACATTCCCGGGGTCTGGCCATCGATATCTTCCACCCGATTCACCAAGAGTCTCATGGCTTCGTAGGTTTCAGCATCCATGTTGAAGGTGTCCACCACCGTCCTGAGGAACACTTGTTCCGTCTCAGGGTCCGGCAGCTCTCGCAAAAATTCAAGCAGCCGGATCACCACGATGTGCTTTTCGTGCAATTCGAGGCCTTTGTTGATTTGGGCGCACGTTCGGAGAAGCTTGACGCTCAGCTTGGAAAGGCGTTTGGCCACCATGTCTTCCCCTTGGCCTGGCATCGTCTGGAACACGCTGACCAATTCGTCAAAGCGCTGAAGGCTCTCTTCCAGATGCATTTTGGGCATTTGGCGTTGCATGTACCTCGAAGCATGACGTCGCCCCATGGCAATGCCCTCTTTGCCACGTCCTGCGGCGAAAAGGGCAAACAACTGGATCAGTGCTTCAAGGACATTTGTCGTCATGTACAGGTGCGATTGTAGATTCTTTACGCTCAATTGCTGCAGAATGTTTCACCCTGCAGACCATCTCCATCAATTGACGCGTTCGTAGCAGCCCTTCGTGGGTGCGATCGTACTTCGAGGCTCGCCGGCCAGATCTGTGCCAACTTCGAACGGACTGTACGGAGGCGTCGACGAGGTGCCCAGCCATGAAGTGGCCGATGTCTCTAGCCTGAAATCCTCTTCAAACACATTCACGAATGGAGGAGCGATGTTGACGGATGTTTGGTTGTCCAGGATGTTGTCTGGGAACGTCTCCATTTGGTGTTGCACGGCCGATGAAGTCCACAAGGGATCCAAGTACACGCCTGGATCCCTGAGATCCACGATGAATTCGCTGAACTCGTTGAGGGAGGCGTTGTTTCCTGCAACGACACAATTCCTGAATTCCGTATCACCTGAAAAAGGCCGCATTTGGATGCTGCCGTTGGCGGCTTCGTACCAATCGTTGAGGTAGACTGTGGGATATTGACGCAGTCCACTTCCCTGGGTGCTGAAATTGGCAAAGGTTGAAAGGTGAATTTGAAGGTTTCCGCCCAGGGCAAAATACCCACATGCTTGACCACAGTTGGAGATGAGGTTGTTGAAGCCCTCAATGTGCCCAGATTGCGACAGGAGACCAATGGACTCCATGTTGGACAATACGCTGTTCGTAAGCTGCAACGCATACTCTGCATCCGTGCCCACACTGTCCACCCACACCCCGACAGTGGCTTGCCGCAGATCGATGTGGTCGAAAACGCAATTCACAGCCCTGTCCAACCAAATTCCACCCCGGAACGCCGAGAAGTTGACCAAACTGCCTGAAAGGGTGTCTGTGATTTCAAAAGACAGACCCCATTGCCCAGGGGTGTTTGCGTAGCTGTCCTCCAGTCGGTCGCCCCGGAAAAGAATGGGCGCATCCAACGAACCATCGGCAACCATGGTTCCACCCCGCACCCAAATCCCTGAGCCATCGTGGGCATATACTTGCGCACCTGGAAGGATTGTCAGGGTGCATCCGGGATCCACGAGAATCCGTCCGTAAATGACATGTGGCAATTCTGCAGTCCAAACCTCGTCACAGGCCAGTGTGTTGTACTGATTTGGACTTCCGTGAAACACCGCATTTTGTCCCCGGGCCAGCAACTTCACTTCTTGCAAGTTGCCGTTGGTCACAAACGTCAACTCATCGCGCACCCAAAACGGAGTGGCCCCAGCTCCTGAATTGGGATTCACAGTGACTTCCACAAACACATACATGCTGTCGCCTGGAAGCAAGGACAACGCCGGCACTGGAACGCTGAGATCTTCCACGGCCATGCCATTGACATTGATTCGGTAGGCGCTGGATGAACCATCCACCAGCTGAAGATCCTCCACCCAAAGGCTTGCGTCGTGGTCGTTGTACAGCTTGAGTGGCAGGGTCACACTGCCCACCGTCGCAAACACCGTGTCAAAAAACAACGTGTCGGCAGACAGCCGCAGCATGTGTTCTGGATTGGAGTCCCAGGGTTGTCGCTGACAGCCTTGCGCGCCTGCCAACAGCATCCCCGCAAGCAGCAAGACTGTGATTCCTGTCAGGACATGAGAAACTCTCGTCAGCGTCATGATGCAAAGATGTCCAACATGCTGCATGTTGAAACGTGTTTGCGCTTCAATTCTTGCTTTGCTTAAGGAAAAGCCCGCAGCATATGAACTGCGGGCCAATCGTTGGAAGCCTGCCCGAAGGGTCGCTTCAGAGCATGATTAGAAAGGCTGCGACAATCAGCCTAAGTAGCCTTTGAGAATGCGGCTTCGGCTCGTGTGCTTCAGCCTGCGAATGGCCTTCTCCTTGATTTGACGCACTCGTTCACGCGTGAGATCGAACCGCTCTCCAATTTCCTCCAAAGTCATGGGGTGCTCGCCATTCAATCCGAAGTAAAGCCTTACTACGTCCGCTTCACGCGGGGTCAAAGTGCGCAAAGAGCGCTCAATTTCCTTGCGAAGAGATTCCGTCATCAAATCGGTGTCGGGAGAAGGCGTGTCGCCTGTCTGCAAGACATCATACATGTTGCTTGAGCTCTCATCGCCATCTTTCAAAGGCGCGTCCATGGACACGTGACGGCCCGCATTCTTCATGCTTTGCTTCACTTCGTCCAGAGTCATGTCCAACGTTTCGGCGAGTTCAGCCGCTGTCGGTGGACGCTCAAACTCCTGTTCCAATCTGGCGAATGCCTTGTTGATCTTGTTGATCGAGCCAATCTTGTTCAACGGGAGTCGGACAATCCGGCTTTGCTCCGCCAATGCTTGAAGAATCGACTGACGAATCCACCACACGGCATAGGAAATGAACTTGAAACCTCTGGTTTCGTCAAATCGTTGTGCAGCTTTGATCAACCCCAAGTTGCCTTCGTTGATCAAGTCGGGCAAAGACAATCCTTGGTTTTGGTATTGCTTGGACACAGAGACCACAAAACGGAGGTTGGCTTTGGTCAACTTCTCCAGTGCGGCTTGGTCACCTGCTTTGATCTTGCGGGCGAGTTCCACCTCTTCCTCCGCGGTGATGAGGTCTACACGACCAATCTCCTGGAGGTATTTGTCCAACGATGCGGTCTCCCGGTTGGTGACCTGCTTGGTGATTTTAAGCTGCCTCATTCGTGTTGTTGAAATTCGTGTGCCACATAGATTGAACGGACAAGAACCTCAAAAGGTTCGTCCCAACTTTGGTTTTAACCTTCGCTCTTGGGCCCTTCAGGACGAGGTCCCCGATCGTTACGTCGGTCGCCACGGTCTCTGCGATCTCTTCGATCTCCTCGGTCTCCGCGAGGTGGACGCTCGACGTAGCCTTCAGGTTTGGGAAGCAACACCTTGCGGCTGAGCTTGACCTTTCCGGTCTTTGGGTCTCGGCCGACCACCTTGAATTTGACCAGTTCTCCTTCTTTCAAGACGTCTTC
>DKNS01000067.1:10148-10835 GCA_002469765.1 Flavobacteriales bacterium UBA7382
ACTTCCACGAAGGCACCGTAGGGCATGATGGTCTTCACTTTGCCTTCGTATTCTTCACCAACTTCAACGGTGGGTGGGAATGCGATCTGCTTGATTCGTGTCAAGGCTGAATCGATGGCTGCTTTGTCTGAAGCGGCAATTTCCACCATGCCCTTTCCGTCCACATCTTCGATGCTGATGTTGGTTTCGGTTTCTGCTTGGATTTCCTGTATGATTTTTCCGCCTGGGCCGATGATGGCTCCAATGCTGTCCCCGGGGACTTCCAAAGACACGATGCGTGGCGCGTGATCCTTGTAATCATCACGTGGCTCAGAGATTTCTTTGAGCATTTCCTTGCGGATGTGGTGACGACCCTCACGGGCTTGTTCCAAAGCTTCACGCAATTGATTAAAGCTCAATCCCTTGATCTTGATGTCCATTTGGCATGCAGTAATGCCGTCTGCAGTGCCAGTCACCTTGAAGTCCATGTCTCCGAGGTGATCCTCGTCGCCGAGGATGTCAGAAAGGATGGCGTATTTCCCGGTTTCTAGATCTGAGATGAGCCCCATTGCGATGCCCGACACAGGTGCCTTGATGTGAACACCACCGTCCATGAGGGCAAGGGTGCCCGCACATACCGTGGCCATGGAAGACGATCCGTTGGATTCCAGAATCTCACTAACCAAACGGATGGTGTACGGACACTCG
>DKNS01000067.1:11024-16929 GCA_002469765.1 Flavobacteriales bacterium UBA7382
GCGATGCCCGACACAGGTGCCTTGATGTGAACACCACCGTCCATGAGGGCAAGGGTGCCCGCACATACGGTGGCCATGGAAGACGATCCGTTGGATTCCAGAATCTCACTAACCAAACGGATGGTGTACGGACACTCGTTGGTTGGCGGCAACACAGGCTTCAACGCACGAAGTGCCAGGTTTCCGTGTCCAACCTCGCGGCGACTCGTGCCACGCAGTGGGCGCTCCTCCCCAGTTGAGAATGGAGGGAAGTTGTAGTGCAAAAGGAACTTCTCATTCTTGCGAACGAGGGCTCCGTCAATCAACTGCTCATCCAACTTGGTGCCAAGAGTCAAAGTGGTCAAGCTCTGCGTCTCACCACGGGTAAAGATGGACGAACCGTGGCAACTTGGCAGGTAATCCACTTCCGTCCAGATGGGGCGGATTTCTGTCGTTTTCCGGCCGTCGAGGCGCAGCCCCTCGTTCAAAACGAGGTCCCTGATGGCTTTTTTCTGAGCCGATTTGATGTAGTCACTCGCGAGTCCACCTTTCTCCGCCTTCTCCTCATCACTCATGGTGGCCATGAACGCTTCCTTCAACTCAGCGAAGCGAGTCTTGCGCTCTTCTTTGGTTGCGCCAGTTTTGCCCGCATCGTAGAACTTAGGGTACATCTCATCATGGATGCGGCCGCTGAGTTCTTCATCGTTGGTTTCATGGTTGTACTGACGTTTGTTGCCAAACGTCCCCACTTGCTTGGCGAGTGCGTTTTGGGCCTCGCACTGGGCCTTGATGGCCTCGTGTGCCTTTTCAATGGCGTCTACCATTTCTCCTTCGCTCACCTCCTGCATTTCACCTTCAACCATGACAATGCTGTCAAGGGTGCCTGCCACCATAATGTCCATGTCAGCGACTTCCAATTCGGAGCGCAAAGGGTTGATGACGAATTCTCCATTCACGCGACCTACACGCACTTCAGACATGGGGCCATCGAAGGGGACGTCCGAGACTGCGATTGCCGCACTGGCTGCGAAACCAGCCAAGCTGTCCGGGAGAACCTCCTTGTCGGCGCTCATCAATTGAATCATGACTTGTGTCCCAGCGTGGTAGTCACCTGGGAACAATGGTCGCAAAGCCCGATCGACAAGACGCATCACCAACACTTCTGTGTCGGAGGGACGTGCTTCGCGCTTAAAGAAACCCCCTGGGAAACGGCCAGCGGCGGCATACTTCTCTCGGTAATCCACGGTGAGTGGAAGGAAGTCAACGTCCATGGGTTCGTGGCTGGACACGATGGTGGCCAAAAGCATGGTGTCGCCCGAGCGAACAACAACTGAACCGTGAGCTTGCTTGGCGAGCTTGCCGGTTTCAATGGTGATCTCGCGCCCATTGCCGAGATCGATGGTTTGATTTTGAATATTCATGTTGCCTCTTCTTCTACGTGTAAGCGGGCCGGCAAGCCCCAATATGCCAAAGGCGGTTGACCATCAACCGCCTTTGAAAGTTTAAAATCTAGTGTCAGCGACGCAGGCCGAGTTCCTTGACAATCTCCCGGTAGCGGTTGATGTCTTTGGCTGAGAGGTAGTTCAACAACTTGCGGCGTTTTCCGACCAACGCAATCAGTGAGCGCTGTGTGTTGTAGTCTTTGCGGTTCTTTTTCAGGTGCTCAGTCAAGTGAGCAATTCGAAAAGAAAACATGGCAATTTGTCCTTCGGGCGAGCCGGTGTCGTTGGCACCTTTCCCGTGCTTGGCGAAGAATTCCTTCTTCTTTTCAGCGTCTAAATACATGTGCGAAATCTTTAGGATGTTCGGAATGTGAAACAATAAGAGCTGCAAAGATAGGTCACTTGCCGCAGAAGTTCGGTTCAGGAAGAAGCGTGTAACATCTTCAAGGCAAAGGACAACTTGGCCTTGAGTTCTTTTCTGGTTACAATCGCATCCAGGAATCCATGCTCCAACACGAACTCTGCACGTTGAAATCCGTTGGGCAAGTCTTTTCCGATGGTTTCCTTGACCACCCGAGGCCCTGCAAAGCCGATCAAGGCGTTGGGTTCACTGATGTTGATGTCGCCGAGCATGGCGAAGGAGGCCGTAACGCCACCTGTGGTTGGGTCTGTCAACAGGCTTACAAAAGGCAAGCCGGCTTGGGACAACAAAGACAACTTCGCACTTGTCTTGGCCATCTGCATGAGGCTGAGACCTGCTTCCATCATTCGCGCCCCGCCTGATTTGCTGACGCAGATGAATGGCACTCCTTTCTTGATGGCATGGTCGATTCCACGTGCGATTTTCTCTCCCACCACCGACCCCATGCTTCCTCCGATAAAGGAGAAATCCATGCAAGCAATCACCACTGGCTGGCCATTCATGGTGCCAGAACCCACCCGAATGGCGTCGGTCAAACCTGTTTTCTTTTGGGCCGCTTCAAGTCGGACGGTGTATGGCTTGGTGTCGCTGAATTCCAGAGGGTCGGCCGAGTTCAATTTCGGCGCAATCTCACGGCACTTGCCATCGTCAAACAACAAGCTGAAATACGCTGCGCTCCCGATTCGCTCGTGGTGGTCACACATGCCACAGACCCAAAGGTTGTTGGCGTGATCCTGCTTGGACACCACGGTCTTGCAACTGGGGCACTGGTACCACGCGCCTTCAGGAATTTCCTTCTTCTCTGAGCTTGACGTGGTGATGCCTTCAGTGTTTCTCTTGAACCATCCCATGTGGCAAATTTACGCGGGTGAGAATGTCAGCGCAGGTCGGTTCGACGCAGTTGTTCACGGAATTCAACTGCGCTTCGTGAATAGCTGTCAAAACGGCATTCCCACCCCGAGATGCATGGCCCCGCGCCATGGTCCTTGACCAAGCCATCGTTGTCCGTTTTTTTGCACGGGATCGTGCACGCGCAGGCTCGCGTCAAGGCGCAGCACCACCACCTCAAAGTCGTATCGGACGCCGATGCCAGAGCCCAAAGCCACACTGGCCCATCTCGTTTCTCTCCAGCGTGTATCCGAAGGCGCTTGTTCCCCATGAAGCCAAACGTTCCCCGCATCTGCAAACAAGGCAAGATCCCAAGGGGAAGACCAATGAGATCGCCACTCCAATGAGGACATGATTTGAACGTCGCCCAGACCCTCAACCACCAAGTTTCCGTCGTTCAGGTTCAAATTGCCCGGGCCCAATTCCCTGAGACGCCATCCTCGAATCCCATTGGCCCCTCCGGATAGGAATGAGTGCTCCAAAGGCAACGATACGGTGTTGTCCCCCACCCCAGCCCATCCAGCTTGCATGCGAAAGTGCGGGGTCCAACGTGACGTGTTTCTTCGGCGTGACGCGATGTGCAAATGAATCAAGTGCCGTTGATGCTGCACCAAAGGCACGCCATCACGCACCATCCATGCGCCTGTTTCAGGATGGAAGTTTTGCGGGCTCTGTTCCAAGTGCTCTGCCAGAGATTGACCAAGCCATCCGCCCCAACTGGATTGCAGTGAGAGGTTTCCTGAAAACCTTCCCCTTTTCCATGACTGCATCCAAAGCATAGAAGACCCCAGATTCAAGTGATTGATAAACCGGCCGGCCACCAAAGGGCTGGCCTCCAATTCAAGCCATTCACGAAATGCAGTTGAGCGGTTGGTCAAATTCACGTACGAGATGTTGAGCGGCACCCATTCCACACGTCCCCCTTGGGCTTTGTCTGTCTTCAAAACATAGGATGCGTCAGATTGGATTTGGGTCCGGGTGAATTCAGGCCAAATCTCTCGATCCACCCCCACGTCAAATTGCGTCCTCGGCTCTGACCGAGCTCCGAATCGACTCAACGCAATGGGCCAAGCCCCGAGTCGTTCTGCATTCCAGTGCAACGACCACTCTGCACTGTTGAGCCAAGCATCCCGGCCAAAGCTTGAGAACGGTTGTGCCGCCACATATCCAACCCCCACTTCAACCGACCGGCGCCCCCCCCGTGAACTTGGGTTCAAGGCGGCGATGTCCAGGTGAATACGGGGACCGTATCGCACGTTGTTGCGCACCAAATCAAGTTCTAGGCTCAAATCGTAAGGTGCACCATGCTGCACTTGGACGTCGACATCCATGTGCAAGGAATCTTCATCCTCTCTCAATGTTTGTTCCACAGCGACGTGACGCACACTGCTCAAGCGTTGCAGTCGTTGGACAGATGACGCCAACGCAGCCCCTCCATGAATGGCCCCTGGCCTCCAATCCACAACGTGTCTCCAAATCTCAGGGGCCAGTCCGCCGACCGTTTTTTGGGTTGCCAAATCGTCCGTTCCGTGGTAAGTGATTCTTCCTTGGAATGCCACAGGGTGCTTGAATGCAGCCCCATTTTCTGTCGTCTCCTTGACCGACTCCGAGTCTCGTGTCCTCCCTTTGGCCACAAAATCAAGAAGAACCTCATGTCGCTCTGCGAAAGTCACAGTGTCTGCATGTACAACAAGCATCCCTGAATGGAAGGTGACGTGCCCCCTGTGCAACGCTTCTTGGCCAAATTGGGATTGCACATTTCGCAGGAGACTGTTGGAAAAAGGAATGCCTGGGTTCAACAATCTGTCAGCCACAACTTGCAATTCATCCAGCCCGACATCGTTGAGATGCCAGGTTGCGCCTGCCACGGTCCACCTTGCCCCAGGTTTTGCTTCGAGGACCAGATGATCCCCACGAGATTTGGTCACCCATCGAGCTCTCACTTGGGCGTGAAGCCAGCCTTCCAGGACCATTCTGTTGCGCAGCGATGCTGCGTGCTCCTCTCCGACGAGGACCCTTTCCTCTTCGGTGATTCGTCCCCCTCTTTGCTTCCAGGGTGGCCACGCGAAGTTGTTTTGGGGCAACAAGGCCTCCCATTCTGCAATGGTCATCCTGTCTGGACCGTCGCCCCGATGTCCTACAATTTCCACGCTCGATTGCCTAAGCACATGAAGCTCTCGATCCGACGAGCGCTGTCCCCAAGTTGCGAGGTGGACGGCATAACTTTGAAGCACCATGGCCATCCCCAAGCAAGAACGCCAAGACATCCGACTCCTCAAGCGCAAGCAAACGCGCTGGGACAGGCGCCAAATCACCGTTGAAGGTGAGAAAGCCATTCTCGAATTGCTGAAAAGCTCATGGATCACCGAGCGAATCTACTTCACGGCAGGTCTCGAGTTGAGCGAGAGTTTATCTCAGTCGCTTCACGCTGCCATCGGTTTGGTGGAAGTCAGCGCCAAGGACATGGAGCTCATGACCTCGCTAAAAACCGCACCTGGATTGCTTGCTCTGGCTTCAATGCCAGACAAAGCGGGCCGTGCAGAACACGAAGCTGGGGTTTGGCTTTACCTCGACCACATGAATGATCCCGGCAATGTGGGCACCCTCATACGTGTGGCAGATTGGTTTGGTATGGCCGGCGTGGTGCTCAGCACAGAATCCGCGGATCCCTTTGGACCCAAAGCCATTCAAAGTTCCATGGGCTCTGCCTTCCACACCCCCATTCGCATTCAAAATTTCAAGGATCTGCCGTCCCGATGGACAACTGTGGTCATGGGTTTGGACGCAGGAGGACAGAATTTGTTCGAGTTGACAGCGTCAGACGCCCCTTGCTTGCTCGTGGTTGGGTCAGAATCTCATGGAGTATCTGCGGATGTGCACAAGGCATGCCATGTCATGGCTTCCATCCCTGGTGCAGGCCGAGCTGAATCCCTTAATGCCTCTGTTGCGGGGGCCATCGCTGTGGCGTCACTTGTGCAGCAAGGCGTGCCTATGGGTCAGCGGCGCTGAGGTGATTTCGCACCATTTGCGAGACACCTCTTCTTCGCTCCACCCTTCTTTCTCCAATTGGGTGACCAACGTCGCCAACCTGTGGCTCCAAGCGATGTGGTCCCGCTCAGTGGGTTTTGGCACAGGAGCCCAGACGTCAGGTGCCAAACCGAGCCACTCTGCGCAG
>DKNS01000067.1:17238-20246 GCA_002469765.1 Flavobacteriales bacterium UBA7382
GAGCCACTCTGCGCAGAGCCTTTGGTTGGGCCAAAAGCGCATTCCTGTCATCAACACTTTGTCAACCTTGGTGGCCATGTGATGCTCTGACCTCACACCTTCCGCAGGAGCTTCCCAAGAGACTGCCGGATTGAAATGAAAATGCACACGCCCTTTGGAACCAACCATGCCTTGGAGCATGGAGCGCTGATCTTCCCCTTCAGCTTTGGCGTAATCGCCGTCGCGGTCGCGCATCAAGAGTTCCCTGACCTTCATGCCATCACAGGGATCCCATTCGTAGCTCAAGGAGACAGGGCTCACATGCAGGTCATCCCACAATTTACCTTGACCGTTGTCCGACAAGGTGCGGATCAAGGCAGGTGCCGTCGCGTCCACCCCATTCTTGGCCCTTCCCTCCCTGTGAGCCAACCAGACGGGCTGACCTTGTGCCGTGACGTGACGGATGTAAGCCGCAGTTCTCAAGCTGTTCTGATAACGGTCGCGTGCAGAGCCTGAACGCTCCACCACGAAGCAACGGTTCAAACGAACCAAAGCATTCACCCATGGCGAGGTAAGCAGATTAGAACCTATGCCTATTTCGGTGGCAGATAAACCTTGCTCAAGGAGGACGACATTCAAAAATGAAGGGTCGAGAACGATGTCCTTGTGGTTTGTCAAAAAGAGCAACCCCGACTTCAACGAAGACGGGTCACCGCTCCAAGTGAATCCGGCGGTGGTTTTTTGTGCCAACGCTTCGAGAAACGGCTTGATCACACTCAACTGGAAGCCTTCCACGTCCTGAATGTGTGTCCACGCATCGGTTAGCCCTTGGGCCTGCTCTTGGGAAAGAACCTTGCCAATTTGCCGGACCCAATCCTTACCCTCCCGGAGCGCCGCGAGCACCGCGGACGCTTCCTCTCCTTTCAGAGGAGCCATGTCCTCAAACCCCATGTGATTCACCTCTGCTTTGGGCATGCTGCAAGATACGTTGGGGAGTACCTTTGAGCACATGGGCTTCGAAGCACTGAAACTCAAGAGGCAATTTCTGAAGGCGTTGGACGACATGGGGTTCAGAACACCGACGCCCATCCAAGAGAAGGCGATTCCACGCATTCTTGCAGGACAGGACATCATTGGTGTGGCCCAGACGGGCACCGGCAAAACAGCGGCATTTGTCTTGCCTCTTCTTCAGCACATTCAAGGTCGTCAAGAAGGCGCTCCTCGTGTGGCCATCTTGGTGCCCACCAAGGAACTTGCGCTTCAAGTGCACCAAGTCGTGGTGGACTTTGCCAGCCACACAGATATGCGTGCCTTGGCTTTGGTCGGTGGCGTCGGCCCCAAAACTCAAATCGCAGCCTTGGCCAACGGGGCTGAATTGGTGGTGGCCACCCCCGGAAGGTTCTTGGAGCTCTATTTGAAGGGAGCCTTGGTGGTCAACAAGTTGCAAGCCATGGTGCTGGACGAGGCCGACAGGATGATGGACATGGGATTCATGCCGCAACTGCGAGACATCCTGGAAGTGGTCCCCAGCAAGCGTCAGAATCTTCTGTTCAGCGCGACCTTTCCTGTGCGGGTGGAGCGCTTGGCCGATGAGTTTTTGCTTTGGCCCACCAGAATCGAAGTGGCGCCGGAAGGAACCCCTGTTTCCACCGTGGACCAGCACATGGTGAAAGTGCCCAACCTGCAGACCAAGTTGAACCTGCTGTCCTTTTGGCTGACAGGAAAATACCAAGATTCGCGGGCGTTGGTGTTTGTGCGGACCAAAGAGGACGCACGGAAGATTCGTCAAGGGCTTGACGCAGTGATGCCCGGACAAGTTGGCGAAATCCACTCCAACAAGGCACAGCACACGCGATTGGCCGCCATGAATCAATTCAGACAAGGAGATGTTCGCGTGTTGGTCAGCACAGACGTGAGCAGCCGTGGCATCGACGTGCCCGAGACGGAGGTGGTGGTGAACTTCACCGTACCCAGAATGTCTGACGACTATGTGCATCGCATTGGCAGAACCGGAAGGGCCAATCGATCAGGCATCGCCTACACCTTGGTGGATCCCACAGACATGGTGGCACTGGGACGGGTCCTGGAACGGTTGCCAAAAGATGGAAGGCCGTCATGGAAGGAATTTCCCTCACAAGTCGAGGTGACCGAGACCCCTCCATGGGAAGCCAAAGCCATGGCGAGGGCCATCGATTTTCAAAAGCGAAAGGCCGACCCCACCTACAAAGGGGCCTTTCACGAGAAGAAAAGGAAATCTTCGAGCAAGGGCAAGAAGCGCCGGCGCTAAGGTCACTCTGAACAGGGCTGAACGTCGCCATCCTGCAGCACAAAACCTTCGTCAAAACACATGACTTTCACCCTTCCGTCGCTAAGAGTGTCAAGGTGTGTGTGGAAATGAAAGTCGAAGCCACGTTGTGCGAGCCATTGCGCCTTGCTTTCTTCAACATGCCAGCCGTGGCTTTCAGGGCTGTCTTCAAGGGTTCGAAGCGTTCTCAGCAATGCCCTGTTCTTGTCCAAGGCCTTCCGCACCATCCAGCGGCGCCTTGTCCACGCGCCGTTCAAATTTGAATCCTGACTCATGCCTCAAATCTCCAGGCAGCATGAGGAATCACGAAGGGATTCTTTGCATCTGCACCCACACAATCGACAGACGTTGAAGCATGTACCTTCGCGCCATGAGGAAATGGACCCACATCGGCATCGTTGGTGCTGGCACCATGGGAGGCGGCATCGCTCAAGTGGCCGCGGAAGCGGGATGCCAGGTGACACTCGTGGACGCTTCAGAAGAAGCCCTCGCAAGTCACGTAACCAACTTCAAAGCCACGATGGATAAACTTGTGGTGAAAGGCAAGCGCAGTCAGTCTCAGGCGAATGCCACGATGGCCAACATCACGCATGCCATGGCCGTGGATGCTTTGTCTGAGGCAGATGTTGTGATCGAGGCCATTGTGGAATCCTTGGATGCCAAACAGAAGCTGTTCAAAGCTCTGGAACACGTGGTTTCCGACCACTGTGTGTTGGCCACCAAC
>DKNS01000069.1:0-2635 GCA_002469765.1 Flavobacteriales bacterium UBA7382
TTCCGGTGGGGACACGATACAACCGTTCAAAGACCTTGCCAAGATGTTCCTTGGCGATGCCTATCCCGTTGTCTTGGATGTGAAGTGACAGTCCGTCAGGGGTTTGTTCGCTGCGAATGACAAAGTGCGGGTCCTCCTTGGCGTACTTCATCGCGTTGTCGATGAGGTTGAACAGGACGTTGGTCACGTGGATGCGGTCCACCATCAGGTTGGGGTTGGAGGCATGCAGTTCCAATTCCACTTTGGCCCCTTGCTTGTGCAGGCGCATGGCCATGTTTTTGACCACATTTTTCACCAAATCGTGCACGTTGAGCGGTTGCATGTACAGCCGCATGGCCCCCGTTTCGGAAAGGCTGGCGCGCAACACGTTCTCCACGAGGACGCCGAGACGCTTGTTCTCTTCGCGGATGAGGCTGAGGTAGTGCTTCTTCGCTTCGTCGTCGAACGAAGGGTCGGCCAACGCTTCGCTGGCCAGGCCAATGCTGCTGATGGGTGTCTTGAGTTCGTGGGTGAGGTTGTTGACCAGGTCGCGTTGCAGCCGGTCCAAGCGCTTGGTCCGCTGAATGGCCAAGAGGGTGTGTGCAAAGATGGCGGCGATGAGCAGCATCATGAAGACGCTGAGGGCGAAGGCGCTCAGCATTTGACCCATCAAGTGGCGGGGAAGTCGTGGAAAATGCACCCTGAATTGAAGCGTGCCCAGCGCGACGCTGTACCCGGTGAGTGGGGACAACAGTTCGTCCTGCAGGTCTTCGGCTTCCTCCGGCAAGAACACTGGCTGCCCGTACCGGTTGAAGGCGCCAAAAACGGGCACTGCGTCGATGCCTTGTTCCTTCAACGCGATGGTCAGCAGGGAGTCCATCGGAAACGACTCCATCCGGCGCACCACCATGCGCTCCTCGGGGGCGAGTTCGTCGGTGCGCAGCAAATTCCGGTCGTCGGCCGTGACTTCGTCGAGGTGTCCTGCGGTCAGCCAAGTGGCCACAATTTGAAGGCTTTGCTCCACGCTTTGGTCGAAGACTTCTTTCCGGAGTTTGGCAGACGACTCCAGCCAATTCACTTGAACGGTGACCACCACGAGCATCGCTACAGTCATGGAGCCCACCAACCAGGGTATAAGACGGCCTGTCATGCCAGCAAGTTCGGGATGAGTGCGGTCAATCGGTGTGCCAAAACACCGTGGAGCCCCCATGCAGCCAACAAACATTCACAACCACTTCACATTGCGGTGACACACAAAGACGGAACCCCGTGGTACGTTTGACACGGTTTCAGAACCGAGGAGAGAGCGGTTCTAAAGAAGCAGGTAAGACCATGTCGAACGCGGCGTTGGTTGCAGGTTTTGGAAGGTGAAACCTTCCGGATGAGACGGCACCCCGAGAGAGGTGCCGTTTTTCATGCGCGTCGGTGAAATCTTGGATATCTTCGTTGACCCACCAATTGCCATGATTCCCGCAGAAACCGTCGATCAAATCATGAACGCTGCCGTCATTGAAGAGGTGGTGGGCGATTATGTGGAGCTGAAAAAGTCGGGCAGCGCATTGCGGGGGTTGAGTCCGTTCACCAACGAGAAAACACCGTCGTTTTACGTCCTGCCCGCCAAGGGCATTTTCAAGTGCTTCTCAAGCCAAAAGGGCGGAAGCCTTGTCACGTTTTTGATGGAAATCGAAAAGGTCAGCTACCCTGAAGCCCTTCGGATGCTGGCCAAGCGGTACAACATCGAGATCGTCGAAAAGGAGCGCACGCCGGAGGAAATTGCGGCGGCAACGGCGAAGGAGAGTCTCGGCAACGTGGTGGCGTGGGCCCAAAAGTGGTTCACCGATCAAATGCAGAACACCGCCGCCGGAAAGGCCATCGGCCGCAGCTATTTCGTGGAGCGCGGTTTCCGAGACGACGTCCTTGATTCGTACCTGATCGGCTACAGCCCCGACGTCTGGGATGCACTGGCCACGGCCGGGCAAGAGGCTGGGTATTCGGCCGAAAAGTTGGTGGAGGTTGGGTTGTGCAAACAGCGCGAGGACGGTTCGCTTTGGGATTTCTTCAAGGGGCGTGTGATGTTCCCGATTCGGGATGTGACGGGCCGGGTCATCGGATTCGGTGGGCGCACCCTGAGTACAGAAAAGAAGGTCGCGAAATACTTCAACTCGCCAGAAAGCCCACTTTACAACAAGTCGAAGGTGCTCTACGGCATGCACCTCGCCAAGCCCGAGATCGTCAAAGAGGAGCGCTGCTTTCTCGTCGAAGGGTACACCGACGTCATGGCGATGCACCAAGCTGGGGTGCTCAACGTGGTGGCGTCGAGCGGCACGGCGTTGACGCCAGGCCAAATCCAGCTCATCCGCCGCTTCACCAAAAACGTGACGGTCATCTTCGACGGCGACGCGGCGGGCATCCGGGCGTCGCTTCGTGGCATTGACTTGCTGCTGGCCGAGGGCATGGCCGTCAAGGTGGTGTTGTTGCCGGACGGTGACGACCCCGACACCTACGCCAAGAAGGTGGGCAGCGACGCCCTGAACAAGGCGATTCACGAAGACGCCCAGGACTTCCTGGAATTCAAAGCGCGGCTGCTGGCGGACGAAGCCGGTTCCGACCCGTTGAAGCGGGCGGACATGGTTCGGTCTGTGGTGACCTCCATCGC
>DKNS01000069.1:3018-25308 GCA_002469765.1 Flavobacteriales bacterium UBA7382
GGACTGTCGGAGGATGTCTTGGGCGCAGAAGTCGCGAAAACCCTTCATGCCGCGGCGATGGCCGAGCAAAAGCGGTCGGCCCAACAAGCCTTGCGCGGTCCCCAACCTCAATTCCCGAAGCCGGAATTTGATCCTGGCATGCCGCCGCCCGAGACGCTGGCAGAACACGTGGAGGTGGATCCACGCACTGTGGTGGAGGACGATTTGATCCGGGCACTGTTGGAGTACGCGACAGACACGGTGACCGTCACCCTCGAGGCCGAGGAAGAGGGGGGAGAGGCCGAGGTGCTCGAGGTCCCGTTCGCCGAATTGGTCGTCCACCGTTTGGAAGAGGAGGGCATCCAAATGCGCCAACCGATGAACCAAACCTTGGTACAACGCTATTCCGCCGAATTGGACCACGAGCGCATTTTGACGCCAGAACAATTGACCCAAGACCAAGATCATGATGTGCAACAGAAAGTTGCCGGGGCCATGATTCAGCAGCATGTGTTGAGCCCGAACTGGTCACAGCGCCACAAAATCTACCCGGTGGTGGAGAAGGACCAGTTGTTGGATTTGTTGGAAGGCTCGTTGCGACGCCTCCACTTGTGGGACTTGAAAAAGGCCTCCGCAGAGGTGTCGGCACAACTTCAGGGCGCCGACTTGCCCATGGATTCGGAGCGAGACCTGTTGGCCCAAAAAGTCGAGATCGACGCCCAAATCCGGCAAACCTTGGTGCACTTCGGCACGGTCATCTTGCCCTAATTTTTCGCCTTCTTTTTCGTCAGTCGGCACTTGGCCGAATGGCCCGAATGTGCATGTTGAGCGAGGTGCGGCCGCGGAAGGTGTTTTGGACCAAGGTGAACACCACGTCCATTTCTTTCAGGCTCCGCACTTCTTCCAAGCGGTCGCCCATTCCAAACCCGATGGCCTCCATCCGCTGCTGGGGAGAATCGGCCGACTGCAGGATGAGCTTCAGGTGACGTCCGCGGTGACCCACAGTTCGTGGGGGCAGCGCAGCGACCAGGCCGCTGGCCATGAACACAGGCACGCCGTTCCCGGGTCCAAAAGGTGCCAAACGCCCCATCTCCTCATACACCGAGGGGGTCATCGCGTTCAAGTCGATTTCCAAGTGGTACGAAATGCTTGGGGCGGGAATGCGCCCGTTGACTTGGGCGGCAATGCTCTTTTCAATGGCGTTCTTGAATTCGTGCAATTGGTCGCTGCGAAGGGTCAACCCTGCCGCCATGGGGTGCCCCCCAAATTGCTCCAGGTACGATCGACAGTCTTCCAAGGCCTTGTGGATGTCCACGCCCTGCACACTGCGCGCGCTGCCCATCATGAGCCCGTTTTCCTCGCTCAAGACAATGGTGGGCCGGTACCGTGCCTCCACCAAGCGGCTCGCCACAATGCCGAGCACGCCACGGTGCCACCCTTCGCCACATACGACGGTGCAACAGCGGCCGGCGGGTTGTTCCGCCATTTGAGCCAAGGCCTCTTCCGTCATGTCCTCGTCGAGGTCGCGCCGCGCCTGGTTCATCGACTCCAACTCGTAGGCCAATTCGTAGGCCGTGTTGTCGTCCGACGCCATCAAAAGCTCGACGGCCTTGATGGCGTGGCCCACGCGGCCAGCCGCGTTGATGCGTGGCCCGAGGGTGAAGCTGATGTCGCGGACGGTGTTGGGCACGCGTTCGATGTTCGCCACCTGCAGCATGGTCCGGATGCCGGGGCGCATGGTCTTGCGCAGCTTGCGCATGCCATGGTGGGCAAGGATGCGGTTTTCCCCAGTGATGTCCACGAGGTCGGCTCCAATGCTCAAGGCCAAAAGGTCAAGGTGGTCGTACACCGAAGACATGGTCAACCCAATGCGGTTCACCAGTGCGGTCAGCAATTTGAACGCCACCCCGGCCCCCGACAATTCCTTGAATGGATAGGTGCACCCGTTCTGTTTGGGGTTGAGCAGGGCGGTGGTGATTGGCAACGTGTCGGCCGGCAAATGATGGTCGCACACGATGGTGTCGATGCCCACCTCGGCGGCGGCGGCGAGGGCGTCAAAGTCTTTGGTCCCGCAATCCAAGGTGATCAACACCGTGCACCCTGAAACCTTGGCACGCTCTACCCCCTTGGGCGAGACACCATACCCCTCGCCGTAACGCATGGGGATGTAGGAGACCAAGGGGACTTGAAGCCCCCGAAAGAAGGACGAGACCATGGCCACGGAGGTGGTGCCGTCAACGTCGTAGTCGCCATAAACCATGATGCGCTCCTTCCGCTCGATGGCTTTCATGATGCGGCCCACAGCTTTGTCCATGTCCTTCATCAAAAAAGGATCGTGGAGTTTCTCGCGGTTGGGATCGAGAAAGTCGTGGACCGATTCCGAAGTCGACATCCCCCGCTGGCTCAACAAGGATGCAACCAAAGGGCTGAGACCCGTGTCTTGTGACAGGCGTCCGACTTCTTGGAAGTCAGGGGCAGGCGCGGGTTTCCACTCGAGGTTGTCCATGGTGTTGAAGTTGTATCTTTCGGCCTGTCAAAACTACGCACATGAGCACTCTCAGTTCCTCCACCCCCGGTTTCGGACGCCTGTTTTTGGCTTCCTTGGCCATTTGCCTGTCTGCCATCACGTTGTCCGGCTGCTTGAACGATGACAACCTCATCGGAGAGAACTGCTACGACGAGATCTTGAACAACCAGGAGGAGCTTGTGGATTGCGGCGGCCCGATTTGTGATCCCTGCGACCCCTGCGAAAACGGCGAATGGGATCCGTTGCTGGGAGAGCAGTGGGTGGATTGCGGAGGCAGCTGCGTACCCTGTGCGACCAACTTCAATGGGGTGTTGGACGAGGGAGAAACTGGCATCGATTGCGGTTGTGAGAATTGCCCAGCGTGTCCTGAGCTCTGTGGCGATGGTTTGTTGAACGGCTACGAGCAAGACGTGGACTGTGGCGGTGTGGATTGTGAGGTTTGCCCCACTTGCGACGATGGAGAATTGAACGGTGACGAGACAGGCATTGACTGCGGTGGCAGCGACTGCGATCCTTGCGAGTGCTTGTGCGATTGCACCAACGGCATTCAAGACGGGTTGGAAGACTACATCGATTGCGGTGGCCCCAACTGCGAGCCGTGTGCTGCTGAAATCACCTGGAACTCCTACGGCATTCAGTATTTCGGCGACGCGGCAGCTTCGGCTGAGATCGTGGGCAGCAACCTCCAAATCCAGGGCACCAGCTTGACCGGAGCGCAAATCGGCTTCGTGATTGCCGAGCCTGCGGACGGTTGGTACAACGGCTATGTGGTGGCTTTGAACCCTGCGTCGTTGCCCCAAGCGGGCGCGTACACCTCGACCGACGGCACGAACTACACCACCCTGATGGGCGGCAACACCACCTTCCAGGTGAACTACATCGACCCCGTGTCAGGCGGGTACATCGTGGGCACATTCAACGGTTCCATGCAGGACGCGTTGGGCAGCAGCGCCACGGTGAGCGGAGGTTCGTACGCCATCCCGATCAACTGATTGGGGGCGACACACACTGACATTGCGCTGTGAATAAGGCGCATCCGAGAGCCCCCCTTGTGGGGGTTCTTCGCTTGAACTTCGTGGGACATGAACGTTTCTCTTTCTGCCCCTTGGGTTCGACGGGCCCGCCTTGGAGTCTTGGCCAGCTTGGCTCTGCTGACGGTGTCGTCGACCGGTTGTGTGACATCCAAGCAATACGAGGCTCTGCAGGTCCAATTCGACGAAGCAGAATTGGAGAACACTGAGTTGCGGTTGGCCCGCCAAGACGCAGAAATAAGCAGCCGGGAATTGGAGGGCAAGCTGTCTCGAATGACTGGAGAAAACGACGCCTTGGCCGATGAGGCCAACATGTTGGGCACCGAATTGCAGCGGTTGCGTGACGAAGTGTCAAGGTTGACTGACCTGAATGAAGCCCTTGCAAGCCAAAGTTCAGGCCGTTTGAGTGACATCGCCGAGGAAAACCGTCAGCTGCTGGAAGACGTCATGGCCATCCGCGAGGAATTGCAGCGCCGCGAAGACGCTTTGAACCAACTCGAGAAGGACCTCAACGAGAAGTCGAAGTTGTTGGAGGTGCGGAGCCAAAGGGTGGAGGAGCTGGAGTCACTCTTGGAGGCGCGCGAACGCGCGGCAGAGGCCTTGCGCGCCCGGTTGTCCGAAGCCTTGCTCGGCTTCCAAGGCAAGGGGCTCAACGTGGAGCAACGCAACGGCAAGGTCTACGTCAGCATGGAGGCCAAACTCTTGTTCTCATCTGGAAGCGCGGAGGTGGATGTCGACGGTCAAGCTGCATTGACCCAGTTGGCCGTGGTGATTGCCGAGCAAAGCGACCTAGAAATTGTGGTGGAAGGCCACACCGACACCGACAAAGTGAGCCGCTCCACCACCCCCAAAAACAACTGGGAATTGAGCGTGCTTCGCGCCACGGCCGTCGTGAACATTTTGTTGACGAATCCTGGTGTGGATGCGTCGATGCTCGCCGCATCGGGCCGGAGCGAATTCCATCCTGTGGACCCTGAAGACAAGGCCAAGAACCGACGGATTGAGGTCATTTTGGCCCCCAACTTGGACAGTTTGTTTGACCTGATTTCAGATTGAGCGGCCGAAATGTCAACCCTCGAAAGCAAAAAAGTCACCTCCTGAAGGTGACTTTTTCGTTGTTGCCCCACCAGGACTCGAACCTGGAAAAACGGCACCAAAAACCGGTGTGTTACCATTACACCATGGGGCATTCCGTTTAGGAGGGGCAAATATATGCAAGCCTAGGTAACTTCGTTGGACATGCAAGTTCAGAATTTCATCGACGGGACCTTTTCTGGCACAGCCCAAAACATGGACAACGTGGCGCCTGGAACGGGTGAAATTTATGGCACGATTCCGCGCTCCGGGGCCCTTGAAGTGGACCGCGCCATGGCGGCGGCCAAGCGTGCGTTTCCCGGCTGGTCGTCAACCCCTGTGGCGGAGCGGGCGGCGTGTTTGGACAGGTTGGCGGACGCCGTCAAGCGGCACGCGACCATGCTTGCAGAGGCGGAGGCCAAAGACAACGGCAAACCGGTTTCCCTGGCCAGCCACGTCGACATTCCGAGGGCGGAGAAGAACCTCAGGTTTTACGCCTCGGGCATCCAACATTACGCGAGCCAAAGCCACGCCATGGATGGGGAAGCCATCAACTACACCTTGCGGAAGCCGCTTGGGATCGTGGCGTGCATCAGCCCTTGGAATCTGCCCTTGTACTTGTTCACGTGGAAGGTGGCACCGGCTTTGGCGTCGGGCAACTGCGTGGTGGCCAAACCCTCTGAACTGACCCCGGCCACCGCCTACCTTCTCAGCACTTGGATTGAAGAGGCCGGATTTCCTCCCGGGGTGTTCAACGTGCTGCACGGTTTGGGCCCTGAGGTGGGAGAGGCCATGGTGACCCACGAAGACATTGCTGCGGTGTCCTTTACAGGCGGCACCCAAACTGGCGCGCGAATCGCAGGTCATGTGGCCCCCAAATTCAAAAAAATGAGTTTGGAGTTGGGCGGGAAAAACCCCGCCATTGTCTTTGCCGACGCTGACTTCAACGAGGCACTTAAGACCACCCTTCGCAGCTCATTTGCCAACCAAGGCCAAATCTGCCTGTGCGGGTCACGAATCCTCGTGGAACGCCCCATCTACGACGAGTTCAGGGACGCGCTTGTGGCCAAGGCGTCCAAGATGGTGGCCGACCTGCCGCTTAAACCGTCCACCAAGATGGGGGCGGTGGTGTCTGAGGCGCACATGGAAAAAATCTTGGGCCACGTCGCGTTGGCCCAGGAAGAAGGGGGCACCGTGCTGTGCGGCGGCCATCGCGTCCATCCGGAAGGGGGCGAGGAGGGATTTTACGTGGCACCAACGGTGATCGAGGGGTTGGGGCCGGATTGCCGCACGAATCAGGAAGAGATTTTTGGCCCTGTCGTCACCCTGCAGCCGTTCGATTCCGAAGAAGAGGCACTGGCTTTGGCCAACGACACGCGCTACGGCCTGGCGTCGACCGTTTGGACCACCGACTTGAAGCGTGCCCACCGCGTGGCCGCCGGCATTGAATCGGGCATCGTCTGGGTGAACACTTGGCTGCTTCGTGACCTTCGGACGCCTTTCGGAGGCGTCAAGGCTTCAGGCCTTGGACGCGAGGGAGGCTTCGAGGCATTTGAGTTTTTCACCGAGCCTCAAAACATCTGCATCAAGCTCTGATCACTCCCCTTGGAGGAGGTTCAGTTGGGTTTGCATGGAGTCCACCTGGGCTTGCAAGTCGAGCATCAGTTGAAGCAAGTCTGAGCCTTCCGCAAACAGCCGGCCTGCCGCAAGCACGTTGCCGGCGGTGTCCACCTGCAAGGCGTCGCTTCGGTCGTCCTCTGCCTCGCCATTGCCCACGGCGAACAACAATCCCCCTTGCTCCAAGGCGTTCCATTGTCCGACCACCGTGCTGTTCGCTTGGTCGGCGGTGACGTTGTACCCGATGGCGCTGGCGCTGCTGCCAGAAGCGGTGGCATTGCGGCCTGACGCGTGGCTGTACAGGCCTGACGCGGTGGACCGGTAGCCTTGGGCGTGAGACGCGATGCCAGTGGCGTCCGATTGGTACCCTTCGGCGTGCGCGTAGTTGGCGGACGCTTCGGTTTGGTAGCCTTCTGCGTGGGAGGAGCTGCTGGAAGCCACGGTGTAGTATCCTTCGGAGTGGGCAGCCAACCCTGACGCCTCAGACCCGAATCCCTGAGAGTGGGCGGCGGTGGCGGTGGCCGAGGTTCCTTCACCAATGGCGCTGGAGCACGTGGCTGTGGCAGTGCTGTTTTGATTGGTCACAAACGAGTACGTCCCGCTGGCGGTGCCGCCGCGCCCTGATGCCATCGCGTAGAGGCCCGACGCCACATTGCCTTGGCCTTGGTTCAGGTTTTGAGTGATGCGCAAATCCCCCGTGACTTGGGCTTCAGGTCCCGATTGTCCGAGTGGTATCACGTCGGCGAACGTGCTCACGCCCAACGCGAGCCGGGCGCTGTCCAGGGTGCTGACCCCAGTTCCACCGCCCGCGACGGGCAACACGCCCGACGGAAGGAAGGCAGAACCGTACACGGAGAGGAAGGCCAGCAGGTCTTCAGACCCGACGGTTCCATTTTCGTTGGCGTCAGGGTTGTACGGGAACGATCCCTGTGCCCATGTGCCCAGGGAGAACAGGCAAAGGGCCAATGTCAACAAGTGCTTCATGTCCCCAAGATAGGCACGCCCCCAAAAGAGAAGGCCACCCCGGAGGATGGCCTTCACTGATTCAGCATGTTTTCATTCGTGGGAGGTCACTCGGTCAAGAGCAGTTTCTTGGTCGTGACAGAACCTGGGGCCAAAATGCGGATTTGGTACATCCCCGCGCTCAGGCTGCGTGCATCGATGTTCACGGTGTTCTGCCAGTTGGGGATCAACTCGCCTCGGAACACATCCTGCACCACAGCGCCGCGCATGTCGACCAATTCCACAATCACATCCACGCGTTCTGTGGTGCCCAGGCTAAGGACGGTCAACCCTTGGGTCGGGTTGGGGAACAACGACTCCACAGAAATGGTGGAGCCGGGCGTTCCGAATCCTTCGTCTGGCTGCACCCCTGCCAGCGGCATGCCGCTGAGTGGGTTGACCAGCTCTTCGCTGCTCTGAATGGTGTACTCGAATGTTGTTTCGTTGCCGGCGCAATCCACAGCACAGTACGTGAGTGTCGTGCTCCAGGATTCGATGAAGTCGAGGTCGCCGAACAAGTCTCCGGACCCGTTGGCGGCGTTGGCCACGCCGTCCATCACCACTTCACCGGTGTAGTAGAACCATCCGCTGAACCCGAAGTTGGCGTTCTTGTTGTTGGCGCCGTATCCGAATTGGTATCCGAACAGTTCGTTCGCTGGTTGGTGGCTCAACGCCAGGTTGGTGCCTTCCAGCGAGCCAGAACCGACCACAGACCCGCTGGTCATCACGGTGTAGAACCACTCTTCATGGTCTCCCAATCCACAATCGGACTTGTACGTCTCTTCGCCTGGAGTTTCAAGCCACTCTTCCCAGGTCATCAGCTCCTCGAAGTCGGCTTCCACAAGCAACTTGGCCTCGGGGTCGTCGATGCCTGAGGTGGCCATGGTGATGTGCACCGTGCCGTCTTCATGGCGTTCTGCGTTTCCACTGTCGACCACGAAATGTTCGCCGGCCATGAAGTTGAACAACTGAAGGCCAAACGCCTCTGGAATGTTGTCGCAAGTCATGCCGTCGTCCATCACTTCAGGGGTCATGATGTTACCCTCGGTTTCCCCTTCTTCAGTTGAGAAAGGGTTGTTGTCGCCTTCAGTTTGGACACCCACGAGGTAGGTCAATGCCAAATCTTGCCCCACCGCCGTACCCAACGTGAGGTTGAGCGCTTCGTTGGCCCCTTCGTCGCACGTCAAGGGTGTTCCACACAAGTCGTTCGCCACAGGGTCGAGCAACACGGGCAAGACCACTTCGCCGAAGATGCTGTTGTAGGGTACGGTCACGGTGCCACCGTTCTCTACGCCTGCCAGTCCACTGAATTCAGGCACCGAAACGTCGGTCACTTCCACCGTTTGGGTGTGGCTGATGATGTGTCCGCATCCGTCGTCGGCTGCCCAGGTACGAGTCAACGTGTACACGTTGTCACATCCTGTGGCCAGGGTATCCTCCGTGAACACCACCACCACCTCGGTGCAGTTGTCTGACGCGGTGAGGGTGGCTGCTTGGGGCACCTCGTGGCATTCAACCATCACGTCTGCAGGGAGTTCCTCGTTGAACACGGGGGCTTCCTCGTCGCTGACGGTGATGGTTTGGGTCCGAACGCTGGTGTTTCCACAATCGTCCATCGCCGTGAATTTTCGCTCCATCACGAAGGCGTTGGGGCAAGCACCCATGACGGTGTCCACTTCCAACGTGATCGTGACTTCGGAACAGTTGTCCGTGGCCGTGGCGTCCTCGAGCACCAGAACGTCCGAGCAGGAAGCACTGTAATCAGAAGGAATCTCCAATTCAGGGCTGGTCAAGTCTTGCACCGTCAAAATTTGCGTGTGTGAGACGCTGAGTCCAGCATTGTCTGTGGCGGTCCAAATGCGCTCCAAGGTGAAACGGCCCGCGCAGTCGCCTGCAATTTCCGTTTCCACGAGCTCCACGGTGGCCACACCGCAGTTGTCGACCGCCTCCAACATGTCTGCAGCAAGCATCACGGAACATTCTGCCAAGCCGTCCATTGGCAAGTCGCCGACAAACACAGGAGGCTCGGTGTCGCTGATGGTGATGGTCTGAACACCAGACGAGCTGTTGCCACACGCATCGACGGCCGTGAATTCGCGGCGCACCACGTAAGATTGGTCTCCTGGGACGGTGTCCGTCACCACCGACAATTCGGCACCTGGGCAGTTGTCTGAGAACACGGCGTCCGCCAAGGGGTGTGCATCGCTGCATTCAGCGCTGTAGCTCGCAGGCACGCTTAGCGTTGGGGCAGTGTTGTCCTGCACTTGAATAACTTGTTGTGCAGAGCTTTCGTTGCCACAATCGTCGGTGGCCGTGAAGGTGCGCACGATGGTGAACGTGTTGGGACAAGCATCAAAACCGGGGATGGTGTCCAATTCGACTGTGATGTCAGGGTCCGAGCAAGCGTCCGTGGCCATTGCGTCTCCGTACACGATTTCCACGTCGCATTCAACGGTGAAGCCTGCAGGGACCGTCAGCTCGGGAGCCATGTTGTCCACCAAGAGCACACTTTGCTCGTATTGAGAGACGTTGCCGCATTCGTCCACGGCGGTGTAGAGGCGGAGATAACGGCCCACGGGTTTCACACATCCACCGCTGATCTCGTTGTCCACCCATGTCAGGGTCACGTCGCCGCAGATGTCTTCCACCGTAACGTAGGACGCGTCCATGTCAAACTCGGTGCATTCAAACTCCAACTGAAGGTCTCCTTCAAAGCTCGCAGGCGTGGTGTCTTCGATCGTGAAGTTGCCGGTGAAGGAGGCACTGTTGCCACAAGCGTCGGTCGCGGTGAAGATCACAGACCGGATGCCGGTGGCTGCGCAAGCGTCCACAAATTCATTCTCCACGTGGCTCCATGCGGGTTCGCTGCAAGCATCGGTGGCGTTGGCCCCGGCGTGGCTGTCCAACCAGGCTTGGTACTCGGCCAAGTTGCCATCGCCGTCGCATTCCACCGTCGCATTCATGCCGCCGTCGATCACAGGAGCGGTGGTGTCGACGATTTGAATGGTTTGGGTTTGTGGGCCCGTGCTGTTGCCGCAGTTGTCAGACGCCGTGAACGTCCGAGTCACGGTGTATTCGTTCTCGCACGCGCCGGAAATCGTGTCGGTGACTTCGGCGATGGTCACGATGCTGCATGTTTCGTTCACTTCTGGCATCTCCAAAGGATGATCTGCATCGCACTCTGCCGTGTAATCGGCAGGGAAGGAGACAAACTCCATGGACGGCAAGAAGTTGACAGTGATGGTTTGCACACCCGTGGTGACGTTGGCGCAAGCGTCGGTGGCCGTGAAGGTGCGTGTCACCACGTACTGGCAATCAAATTGTGTGGTGTCGGTCTCGGTGACGAGGGTCACGTCGCCACAGCTGTCGAAGGCTTCGGCGTCCTCCATGGGGTGCACGCCGCCGCATTCAGCGGTGTAGCTGTCAGGGACAATCAAGGTTGGTGCCTCTTCGTCCGACACGATGATGATCTGCGTTGCGGTGGTTTGGTTGTCGCAATCGTCCAATGCCGTCCACGTGCGGTACAACACGAATTGGTTGTCGCAGAAGGAATCTACAGAATCCACGGACAACGTGATGGTGACGTCGTCGTCGGTTTCGTCAAAGGCTGTTGCGTCTTCGAGCACCACCGCGGAAGCACAATTGTAAAAGGCGTTCAAAGGGACAAAATCGAAGACCGGTGGGGTGACATCTTCCAAGTGGATGATGACTTCACCCGTCCCTTCGTTGCCGCAAGCGTCGGTGAAGGTGTACGTCCGAATGAATGTGGCAGCGTTTTCGTCGAAGTTGGGGTGAGACTGCAAGGCGCATCCTCCTGATGTGGGCGCGTCAAACAACGTGTACGGCTCGATGTATTCGCTGCAGTTGTCCGAGTACCAGGCAGGCACTTCGCCCAAGTCACCCAACTCTTCCCAAGGGGTGTCGGGGGGGTAGGCCCCGCCCACCGCGTATTCATGCGCTGGAATCGTGATTTCGGTTGCGCCGACATGCTCAGGTGGTGTGGTGTCTTGCACGTGCACGATTTGCACGTGTCCGTTGGTGTTGCCACATTCGTCCACCATGTCCCAAGTGCGGGTGAGGGTGAACTCGTTGTTGCAAGAGCCGTCCACGCGCACTTCCTCGAAGTTGACCGTCACGGGGCCGAGGTCGCAATTGTCGGATGCGGT
Organism: Flavobacteriales bacterium UBA7382; assembly: GCA_002469765.1. Lineage (GTDB taxonomy): Bacteria > Bacteroidota > Bacteroidia > Flavobacteriales_D > Sanyastnellaceae > UBA11663. The sequence goes on from DKNS01000069.1 coordinate 14,415, forward strand.
GAGGGTGGCAGCAGATTGCAAGTCTTGGCATTCCACCGTGACCTCAGCCTCGGGGAGGTCTTCCACAAAGGCGGGTGGCGTGGTGTCCACAATTGTAATGAACTGGCTCGCTTGTTCCACGTTGCCGCAGTCGTCGGCCGTCACAAACCTGCGCTGGATGACAAAGTTGTTGGAGCATGCACCAGGCAAGGTGTCGACGCGCACTTCGAGATAGGGGTCTGACGTGCAGTTGTCCACCACAATGGCGTCCTCGAAAGGATGGTCGTCGCTGCATTCTGCCATGTAGTCTTCTGGAATGGTCAAGACTGGCGCCTGGGTGTCAGTCACTTGTATGACTTGGGCGTGAGCCACAGAATTGCCACACGCATCCTCCGCAGACCAAGACCGTGTGATGGTGTAGTTGCCGGGGCAGGCCGCGTATCCAATGGTTTCGTTGAACTCCACAGGGATTTCACCACAATTGTCCGTCACCGTGAGCACAGCAGCGTCAGGCGCAAACCCGCATTCCACTTCCATGTATTCCGGGGGCAATTCCTCGTTCCATTCTGGATCGATGGTGTCGACCACAGTGAAGGTTGCTGTGGTTGTTGCGGTGTTGCCACATGCGTCGGTGGCGGTGAAGCGCACGGTGATGGCTGCATTGCCTCCGCATGTGACGGCGTAGCCCGCAAGGTTGTTGGTCCACGTGACATCGCCACAGTTCTCAACGACCACTGCTCCACCTCCGGAAGCGAGCCAAGGCCCGAGTTCTGTGGCGTTGCCTTCTCCGTCGCATTCCACGAGAAGGTCAGATGCTTCGCTCACCACCACTGGGGCGGTGTTGTCTTCCACGGTGATGGTTTGGACGTGGTTTGTTTCATTGCCACAATCGTCGGCGGCCACCCATTCTCGGAGGAGGGTGTATTCGTTGTCGCACGCCCCTGGAATCACCGTTTCGGTGAATTGCATGACGATGGTTTGGCAATCGTCGGTGGCCGTCAACACTGCAGCCTCCGGAATGTTGTCGCATTCCACTGTGAGTGCAGCTTCAGGCAAGACTTCGACAAACACAGGAGCTGTGGTGTCGGTCACTTCGATGGTTTGCACTCGAGGGTCGGTCTCGTTGCCACATTGGTCGATGGCCACGAAGGTGCGCACCAGCGTGAAGGATTGCGCACAGTCGCCTTCCAGGGTGTCCACAGAGATGGTGAAGTCGACAGGGCCGCTGCATCCGTCTGTGGCTGTGGCGCTGTCAAACGGACTGTTGTCGCTGCAATCGGAAACCAAATCTTCAGGGAAGGAATCCCAGGTTGGAGCCGTGGTGTCCACAACCGTGATAGTTTGGACCTGAGTCGAGACGTTGCCGCAATCGTCTGTGGCGGTGAAGGTCCGCACAATGCTGTACGAGCCAATGCACTCGCCTGGCATCTCCTCCCGGTTTTCGACAATGACGATGTCTCCTGCCGCGGTGCAGTTGTCCGTGGCTGTGGGCTCGGGGAACACTTCCTCTCCGCATTCTGCCGTCTCGTCAGCAGGGAAGAAATCAAATTGCGGTGCCACCTCGTCCACCAATGTGATGAACTGGATGAAAGTCTCCACGTTGCCACAAGCGTCTGTGGCGCTGTACACGCGCGCAAACTGCCCCACGGGCTTCACACACCCCCCCGACGTTTCGTTGGTTTCCCAAGTCAATTCGAAGTCGCCGTACTCTTGGCTGGCGGTGATGTAGGATGTGGCTTCGTCGTAGGCGTCGCAGGCCACGTCGATGTCGTTGTCACCTTCCAAGGTGGGCGCGATGCTGTCCTCAAAGGTGATCTCCTGCATTTGGGTGTGCACGTTGCCACAGATGTCGGAAACGCTCCATGTCCGTTGGATTTGGTAGGAGCCTTCTCCTTCCACCCCGCAAAGCCACTCAACCTCGCTGTCCACGAAGGTTGGGGTCAAGTCGGAGGTGTAGTTGGCGCAATTGTCTGCAGCCACTGGCAATCCCCCCACCGCTTCTGGTGAGCTGTCGGCGTTGCCGCTGGCGTCCAACACGAGCGTCACGTCCTCTGGGAAAAACAAGAATTCTGGGGAGGTTTCGTCCACCACAGGAATGAATTGTTCGGCGTAGGACACGTTGCCACATTCGTCGGTCGCTGTCCACTGACGGTACCATGTCCCGGCGCATCCTCCACCCAACAAAACTGCCTGCACGTCAAACGTCACGTCGCCGTTGGATTCTTCCACGGCACCGCCTTCGTTCAACATGAAGGAGGGGTCGGCCATGAGTCCGGCCAAATCCCCGGTGCATTCCATGGGATCCAGGGATTCATTGGGGTTGGCCCAAACGGGAGCTTGAGTGTCCACAAGCACGACGTTCTGGGTTGCTGTGGCGGTGTTGCCACACGGATCAATCGCCGTGTAAGTTCGGGTGTAGACCAAGTCGCCAGAAAGGCCCAAGCATGGCTCGATGTTCGGGGTGACAGCAACGTCTTCCCAAGTCACAGACAAACTGGCATCCTCACCGAGAATACACGCGTCCAACACCCAGAACTGGGCTTGAATCTCTCCCACAACAGAGTCTTGCATGTCGGCGGTCACCATCATGCTGCCGTTGCCCTCGTAGGCGGTGTGTTCCACTTCAAAGACGTAGGAGGCCCACAGGTTGGGCGCCTCCGTGTCGGACACAGTCAGGGTGAAGTTTTCAATGGTCACGTTGCCGCAGCGGTCCACGGCTGTGATTTCGCGGTTGACGGTGTAGCAAGGCCCCCCGTCGTTCACCACCACCTCACTGTCCACCCATGAGACCTCCACAGGAGAGTCGATGTCGTCGCCAGCCAAAGACCAAGCGAGTGTGGCCTCGCCAGACCATGCACCGTCGGTTTCAGTCCATTCCACAAGGCTGCAGTCCGTCACAGTGAGGCCAAAAGCAGCATCTTCACTGTAAGCACCACACGACATGTCCAACAACGAGTCGTCCAGGTCAAGAATTGGACTTTGGTCGTCCACCGTGTGCAGCGTTTGCACGAATGTGGTTTCATTTCCACATCCGTCCACCGCAGTGTAGGTCCGGGTGATCAAACCATAAGGGCTGCACCCTTCTTCCTCCACAACTTGGGTGAAGGTCAAAGCGTAATCTGCGCAATCCTCGGGCTGCACGGGAACAAAGTTCAAATCGCCACAAGCAATGTCGACGTCGGCTGGGACGCTGTCAAAGGATGGTCCTTCTGTGTCCTGAACCGTGATGATTTGGGTGTGCTGAGCCACGTTCCCCGCATCGTCGGTGGCTGTCCAGGTGCGGTTGATTTGGAATTGCGTGCTGCAAGATCCTTCAATGACTTGCTCGAAGAATTGGACCGAGCCACAAAGGTTTTCGGTCGATGTGTTGCAGCTTGGGTAGTCGGGGTTCCAATCGGCGCAATTGTCGTCGATGTTGACACAAGGCACTTCGATGAACCAATCGTCACAGGTGTCCCCAACAATGTCGCTCCACTCCAAGGTTTCATCCTCGGGCGCGCCCAAGAAGACGGGCGCTGTGGTGTCCACACGCTCCCAAAGTTGGGACGCATGTTGAGAGAAGCCAGCCACGGGGTCGACCGCGGCATACACCAATTCCACGTATTCTCCGTCGCAACCAGGGGCTGCCACTTCAGGGGCAGTGGCGTCGGCAATGATGTCCCCTGTCAGGCCTGAAACGGGTGCGCCATTCAGCACACCTTGCCATCCAAACCATCCACCGAAGCCGTACTCGCAGTTGTGGTTGTTGGCCCCATCGCCTAGCTGAAAGCGCTTGGTTTGAGAGGCCGGCATGTGGTTGAGGTAGAGCTCACCGGCCATGGACCCAGTACCGACAAGGCGGGACATGGTGTTCTTCAAGGTGTAAACTTGGATTTGAGCTGCGTCGATGTCACATTCGTCTTGTGACAACAGGTCCGCACCAGACTGGGCCTCGAGCCATTCGGCGGCGTTCTGCTCCGATTCGAAGTAGATGTCCACGTCGAACGAAATCGCGGGATCGTTGGCGTTGAGCACAGCACCTTGCAGGTGGGCGGTCCCGGATCCATGGTAACGGGTCAGCGTCAATGGATTGGCAGGGTCTTCCAAGAAGTAGTCTGACGCCGCACCTGTTTGGACACCCAAACCGTAGATGCGCAAGACTGCGTCTGGGCCTGGTCCATCTGCCGTGGTCAACGTGTGCGTCGACGTTCCAAGTTCGGTGAATGCGTGAACGCTGCAGAAGACGTCCGATTGGTCGCAAATGTTGAGCGCTTCAGCTTCTGGGTCGCAGGTGAGCGGCAAATCTTCTTCGCATTCCACGGCTTGGTCGGTCAATCCGTTCAGGAAGTCGGACGCGCAAAAGGTCTCCACGTCGTGGTTCACGCTGAAGCAGCACAATGGTTCTGCGTTGATTTGTTCCGCATACCCAAAGACGTCAATTTCGATTTGGAGGGGTGCGCAGTCGCCGTCGTAGAATTCCAACAACGCCGTGCAAGCGCACAGGTCTTCCGTCCATTCACCCATGATGACCTCTGAGCCGTCCACCACGGCGTTCATGTAGCCACTCGGAGAAAGCACGACCTGGAAGTCGTCGGTCAACCCTGGGGCGAATTCGTCTTCGCCGCACGTCGATGAAATGCGAATGGGGAGGTTGTTGAAGTCAGAACCACAAAAATATCCAGCGCCAGGGCCATTGCAGACCCCGCATTCGTCAACGGCGCCGACGCATTCGTCGGCGTCGTCGCAAATGCCGTCTTCATCTGCGTCCGCAAGACATGGGCCTCCACATTCGCCAAGGGCGTCTTCGAAGATGCAGGAGCCGTCGTTTGTGTTGGCCTCAGGGTTGTAGTTGCAAGCCGCGGGCGCGTTGCATCCGGGAACGGCGGCAATGCAGGAGCCGTCGTCGTAAAACACAGAAGCAGAGTCGTAAGCCACGTAGTTGATGGCTTCAGGGTCTGTGCAAGTGCCGCACTCTCCGTCGCTTGAACACAGCAAGAAGGTCATGCGGATTTCGTTGTTGGGGTCGCCGTTCTCGAAGATCTGCACCGTCATTTGGCCTGAAAGCGTGCCTGCGGTGGTGATTTGAGCCACGGGAACCTTGAGGTCTTCATGGTTGGCGGCAATTCCGCTGTGCGTTCCATCTCCGGTCACCTCGGGCAGGTTGTACCACAAAAATCCAAACACATCGCCTGCCGTGTTGATGTTGGACCCCATGGGGGTGGCCCCGAGGAATTCGTTGGTCCAATCCACGTCGCCAGAAGAGTATTCCGGGTGAATGCCACCGGCCGTGGTGGCCCCCAGGGTGAGGTAGCTGTCGAACGCCAAATCAGGGAAAGATCCAAATACGGCAGGGTTGATTCCACTGGCATTCCAGAGTTGGTTGGCCGGGTGGTTGTACCATTCACCAGTTGAGGACTCAAGAACCATGGGGTTTTCCGCATCCCCGCTGCACGAGCTCAGGAAGTCGTCGTCGTTGAGCATGTGCATCGCCAAACGGTAGGTGGTTTGGCCTGCGAGCTCCCCTTCCGCATGGACGGCCACCTCTTCCACCTCCAACCAGTACCCCAACGGGGCGTCTGTGGAGCTGGTGACGACATTCGACAATTGCGGCGCGGCGCTGAGCGTCAGGCAAGACAGCACAAGGCAAAGGGTGAAAGTCAAAGTGTTCTTCATTGCCAAGAAGACTTGGGGTTGTTGTGCGAACGAAGCGTTCAACTTCAATTCAGGGGATGTGCTTTGGAGCAAAGCGCGCCTGGAGCGGTCCCGAAGGGAGGTCAGTGAGTCGTTCATGTTGGATGCAGACGGCATATGGTCCGTCTTATGCGAAAATAACACATAAACCTGAACAAATCAAACATAAATCTTGATTCGTCGGGCCAATACGCTATTTGGTCAGTTTCCCAAATTTACGAATGGCCCACGGAGTTTAAAACCAGAGTTTTAGACAAAATGCCCACACGAAAAAGCCCCCGTGGGGAGGCTTGTCGAAGGTCCAATTTGGTGCGGTTACGCGACCACGTTGACAATGCGCCCAGGCACGACGATGACCTTTCGAATGGGCTTGTCTCCCAAGTTTTCCAGGGTCTTGTCGTGGGCCCGGATGAAGGATTCCACTTCAGGCGGTGGCATGGATGCTGCAAGCTCCACTTTGAAACGAACCTTGCCGTTGAACGACACGGGGTACGTCACCGAATCCTCCACCAAGAACGTGCTGTCTGCAAGGGGCCACGAAGCGTCGAGCACCGATCCTGTTCCACCCGCGGAAACCCAGAGTTCTTCTGCCAAGTGTGGGGCGTAAGGACTCAACAAGACCGCCAAAGGCTGGAGGGCGTTTTGTCCCACCGCGACTTGGGCGGAGGAGAGTTCGTTGACCGCAATCATGAGGGCGCTGACCACGGTGTTGAACGCGTGACGATCAAGGTCGTCTGTGACCTTGGCGATCGCCTTGTGGACGATTCGAAGGGCTTCTTCAGAAGCTTTGGCAGGCATGGGTCCATCGGCGAAGGCCTGGGTGTAGAGACGCTGCGTTTTGCGCAAGAAATTGTGCACTCCGCTGATGCCTTGGGTGTCCCAGGGCTTGTGCTGGGTGAGCGGGCCCAAAAACATTTCGTAGCAGCGCAAAGTATCGGCGCCGTAGCGCTCGACCAAATCGTCGGGCGTTTGCACGTTGTACTTCGACTTGGACATCTTCTCCACTTCGTGGCCGCAGAGGTAAGAGCCGTCGTCTTCCAAGATGAACTCTGCCTTGGCGTATTCAGGCCTCCAGGCGCGGAACCCCTCGAGGTCCAGCTTGTCGTTGTCCACGAGGTTGATGTCCACGTGCAGCCGTTGCGTCGCGTGGGCTTTGCGCTGGCTGTCCGTCACAAACGTGTCCGTGCCTTGGATGCGGTAGACAAAGCTGGAACGGCCCAAAATCATCCCCTGGTTGATCATTCCCTTGAACGGTTCGTCGAAGCCGATGTGCCCTCGGTCGTGCAGGAATTTGGTCCAAAAGCGTGCGTACAGCAAGTGGCCAGTGGTGTGCTCGGCTCCACCAACATACAGGTCCACTTGGCCCCAGTAATCGCTTTTGTCTCGGGCACAAAATGTTTCTTTGTTGTGAGGGTCCATGTACCGCAGGAAGTACCAACTGCTCCCCGCCCATCCAGGCATCGTGTTCGTCTCCATGGCGTCGCCTTGGAAGACTGGCCAGTCCTCTTTTGCGGCGCGGGCCAACGGTGGTTCGCCGTCTTCGGTGGGCAAGTAAGCGTCCACTTTGGGAAGCGTCACGGTGGCGTCGGTGATGCGCTGGGCGACGCCTTGCTCGTACTTGATGGGGAACGGTTCACCCCAATAGCGCTGGCGGCTGAAGACGGCGTCTCGGATGCGGTGGTTGATGGTGCGTGACCCCACGCCGTGGGCCGCCACCCAGTCGATGGCCAAGGGGATGGCGTCGGCGGCTTTCATTCCGTTCCATTCGCCGCTTTCACAGAGGACGGCCCCCTTGTCGGTGCACACAGCTTCTTGCGTGTCCACACCTTCAAAAATCGCCGGGATGTCCAGCCCAAAGTGCGTTGCAAATTTCCAGTCTCGCTCGTCACCTGCAGGCACCGCCATGATGGCGCCTGTGCCGTAACCAGCCAAGACGTAATCGGCAATCCACACGGGGATCAACGCGCCAGAAATGGGGTGCACGACGTGCCCTCCTGTGAAGATCCCAGAGATGGATTTGTCGCCTTGTCGGTCGCGCTCGGATTTGAGTCCAGCGGCGTTGACATAGGCGTTCACCTCTTGGCGCTGTGCGTCCGTCGTGAGCTGGGCGACCAAGCCGTGCTCCGGTGCGAGGACCATGAACGACACACCGTGAAGGGTGTCCGGGCGGGTGGTGAAGACGTCAACTTCTGCGCCAGAGAGGTCTGGTTGGCCCTGGTCGTCGGCGACGGCGAAACGCACCGAAGCGCCTTCTGAACGTCCAATCCAGTGGCGCTGCGCGTCCTTCACACTGTCCGTCCAATCCAAGCCGACCAGGCTGTCGAGCAGGCGGTCGGCGTACGCGGTGATGCGCATCATCCATTGGCGCATGGTCTTCTTGACCACGGGGTGGCCACCACGTTCTGACAAGCCGTCTTTGACTTCATCGTTCGCGAGCACCGTTCCCAAGGCAGGGCACCAATTCACCTCACTGTCTGCGAGGTATGCAATTCGGAAGGCCATGAGCACTTCAGATCGTTCTTGCTCCGACATGCTTTCCCAGTCGGTCGCGGTAAATGTCCCGTCGAAATGGGGCCCAAAATGGGGGAAGCTCAGATGTTTCCACCAGTGTTCGTCGCACGCGGCGTGGACGTTGAAGTTGCCGTTTTCTGCGAATGCGTCTCCGAGTTCGGATATGGGACGCGCTTTTTGGGCTTCCGTGTCGTACCAGCTCTCAAACAGTTCCCCAAAAATCCATTGGGTCCACCTGTAGTAGGTCGGATCGCTGGTGCGCACTTCCCGGGACCAATCGAAACAAAACCCGAGTTGTTCCAATTGGTCGCGGTACCTGGCGATGTTTTGCTCGGTCGTGACGGCCGGATGTTGGCCGGTTTGGATGGCGTACTGCTCTGCGGGAAGTCCAAAACTGTCGTACCCCATCGGATGGAGGACGTTGAACCCCTTGTGGCGCTTGTACCTCGCGTAGATGTCAGAGGCGATGTATCCGAGCGGGTGACCCACGTGAAGGCCCGCACCAGAGGGGTACGGGAACATGTCCAACACGTAGTACTTGGGTTTGGAAGCGTCCTCGGTCACCTTGTAGGCGTCAGAATCCTTCCACGTGCGTTGCCATTTGGCCTCAATCGCCCGAAAATCGTAGTCCATGTGGCAAAGTTAATGCCCTAAACTCGACCTTCGCTTGTGATGAACCCCCTGAAATCACTGGAAGTGGGAGGTCGTGTTCCGCCTCAATTGCAGGGGCTGCTTCGAACCATCTGGCCAGGCACGACATGGTCGGTTGAAGGGTCGGATGCGGTGCACTTGACATTCGACGATGGGCCGGACCCCGAAGTTACTCTGTGGGTGTTGGACGTGCTGGCCAAGCACAGTGCCAAGGCGACGTTTTTTGTGGTGGGCGACCAGGCCGCAAAGCATCCTGAAGTTTTAGACGCCGTGTTGAGGGCAGGTCATGCGGTCGGGGGGCACACCATGCGTCACGAGAAGGGTTGGTGCACCGAAACCGTCACATATGTGAAGTCGGCGCTGGAATCCATCGATGGGTTGATGCCTCTGTTTCGTCCGCCTTACGGGAGGCTGACGCCGGCTCAGGCGCGGCACATTGGGGTGCACGCCGACCTCATCATGTGGGATGTGTTGAGCGGCGATTTTGCCTTGGACGTGCACAAGGCACGAGAGGTGTCTTCGGCCCAAGCCCGGCTCCAACGGCGCACCAAGCCCGGCAGTGTGGTCGTGTTTCACGACAGTGCCAAGCATGCTGCAGGTCTCAAGGCGTTGCTTCCAGACTACCTCGTCTGGCTGTCCCAAAGCGGTGTTCCGATGAGGGCCCTCAGCCCTTCTCCGACGCGGCGGCTTCCCGAAGAAGCTTGAGCTTTGCTTTGATCTCGTCGATTTCGCGTTGGTAACCGCGGATGGTTTTTTGGGCTTGTTCGCGGATCGAGTCGGCGCCTTTCCCCGTGAAGCGTTCCATGTTTTCCTCGGTTGACGTGATGCGCTGCTGCAAGCGTCCGATTTTGTCGCGGAGGATGCTTTGCTCGCGACGCAGGTCACGAGAGTCGCCCGATGCCAGCTTCTCGATGCGCTTGGAGTAGGTCTGCACGCTGCGTTCTGAACGGGCGGCGCTGAGGGCGTCGTAGTGCTTGTCCATGGCGGTGCGAAACCGCTCCATGATGCTGTCGAGGCTTTTCCGGGGTATGAAGCCAATGTCACGCCATTCGGTGCTGAATGCCTTCAGGGTCTCGAGGTCGGCATTTCGGTTGTCTGAGAGGGTGAATGCCTCGATTTTCTCCAGCAACGCCTGCTTCAAGGCCAAATTCGCTTTCTCTTCCTTGTTGCGGTCGGCAAACTGGGCCTTCTTCGCTGTGAAGAACACATCTTGGGCAGTCCGGAAACGCTTCCAAAGCTTGTGCTCGTCGCCTGGAGCGCAAGGTCCCGCAGTTTTCCAAGCTTGTTGCAATCGGACCATCGCGTCGGACGTGGCTTTCCAGTCCGTGCTGGACTGAAGGGTCTCAGCTTCTTCGATGAGCTTGACTTTTTTCTCTTTGGCCACCTTGCTTGACGCTTTGACGCGGTCGTAAAAGACCTGCTTGCGCTCGAAGAACACGTCGGCCGCGTCGCGGAACTGGCCCCAAAGCGCTTCGTTGTGCTCCTTGCCCGCGAAGCCCACGGTTTTCCACTGGCCTTGAAGCTCCACCACCTGTTTGGTGGCGGATTGCCAGCCTTTGTGGTCGGTGACGTCTTGGGTCAGGACTTCCTGGAGGGCGGTGATCAGGGCCTCCTTTTGACCCTTGTGCACGTCGAATTGGGCACGGATTCCGTCGTAGTAAGACTTGACGGCATCGAACGTTTCCCGGGTCAGCCCAAAGAAATTGTCCGCCAATTCTTGGTAGGTCTCGCGCGGCGAGGGCCCCACGTCGAACCACTGTTTTTGGAGTCCACGCGCCAACGTCTCGCGTTCCTTGAGGTCTTCGATGGTGGCGAGCGTTTTGGCTTGCTCGATCAACCCCTGTTTCAACACCAAGTTCTTCTGCAAGTCGTGTTCTTGGAGCTGCTTGTAGATGTTGATGTTGTAAAAGAACTCGTCCCGGAGGCGGTGGTATTCGTCGTGAACTTCTTTGTAGCGGTCGCCAGGAACGTCGCCGGTGGCTTCCCATTTCTCCCGCACCTCGTTGAACCGCGCGAAGGCCGCCCCGATGTTTTCTTCTTCTTGGATGGTCTTGCGCAGCTCGTCAATGAGTGCGGTCTTCAC
>DKNS01000138.1:0-1455 GCA_002469765.1 Flavobacteriales bacterium UBA7382
TTCAGCGCAACCCATACTTGCGTGTATTCTGAGGGCCGCTATGCCCCTTCATCAAGGCATGTTGGACATCTGGGACAAGGCGGATTCGGCGTTTGTTTCTGCCTATCGAAAGCACCACGAGCTGGGGTTTGACATTGAAGTCGAATACCTCGGTGCGCCAAACGTGGCTGGCCGACAGTTGGTTTTAGTCGATCCGATGGTGGCCACAGGAGCTTCCCTGCAAGCCGCGTACAACGCCTTGTGCGAGACCGGCGCTCCAGACCAACTTCATGTCGTCAGCGCCATCGCCAGCTGCGACGGCTTGCGCAACGCTCAAGCTTGGCTTCCCGAAGGGACGACCTTTCTTGTGGGCGGGGTGGACCCCAAATTGGATGAGCGCGGGTACATCGTACCGGGGTTGGGCGACGCCGGCGATTTGGCCTTTGGGCCCAAAACCAGGAGCTGACCTCCTTCTTATTCAGACCAACTGTAGCTGATTCATGGGGGCGCAGAGACCACATCTAAGGACGGCGTGCCCGGTGAAGCATCCGGAGGCTTCGACCTAAATGCACATCAAGAATCCTGAATTTGCCATCCTTGGTTGAGCAAGGGCTCTGCCTTTTTGAATTTCAGCGTCTGCACCTCATCCCCCTTCCGGATGGTGACCATTTCGTTGCGGCCAATTTTCTTGTCCGAACGGATTGGAGATACCGGCTCTGGACGGGGCATGCGCTGTTGAGGGGGACGACCCGGGGCAATCGCGCCAGGACGACCAGGCATGGGTGCACGGCGTGCCATGCCACCTTGGGCAGCTTGTGCACGTGCCGCGGCACCTTGCTCGGCTGTGTTGGCGACGCCAGCCTTCTGCTCCTGCACGCGAGGTGAAGCCGAAGGACGCGGCGCTTGACGCGGTGGTTGTGCAGCCGTGCCTGTCGGGATGGTGCACTTCATCAAGAACGACGCCACTTGGGCGTTGACCTTCTGCACCATTTTTTGGAACAGCTCGTACGACTCGAACTTGTAGATGAGGAGCGGGTCCTTCTGCTCGAAGCGGGCGTGTTGTACGTTGCTCCGCAGGTCGTCCATGTCGCGCAGGTGTTCCTTCCAGTGTTGGTCGATGATGGCAAGCACCACGGCCTTCTCCAAGGTGTCGAGCACGCTCTTGCCTTCGGTCAGGACACTTTGCTCGATGTCCGCGCCGACTTGCAGCGTCTTTCGCCCGTCTGTGAACGGCACCAAGATGTTTTTGAAGTCGTTCTTATCGTCGTCGTGCACCCGCTGGATCACAGGGTGTGCGCGCTGAGCGAGGTCGGTCAATTTGGCCTGGTACAGCTCTTCTGCACGCAGGTAGGTCTGGTAGGCCAATTCCTCAGGGTTCCCCGACGCAAACCCATCGAAGTCTATCGTGGGCTCGATGCCAAAGTCGCTCAACAACGCCATGCGGAATGCTTCGTAATCCTTCTCAGGATGCGTCGC
>DKNS01000138.1:1837-5879 GCA_002469765.1 Flavobacteriales bacterium UBA7382
TCGCCGTGCAAGGCGTTGCGACGGCGCTTGTAGATGACCTCGCGCTGGGCGTTCATCACGTCGTCGTATTCCAAGAGGCGCTTCCGGATGCCGAAGTTGTTCTCCTCGACCTTCTTTTGGGCACGCTCGATGCTCTTGGTGATCATGCCTGCCTGGATGACCTCCCCCTCTTTGTGGCCCATGCGGTCCATCATCTTGCTCACGCGCTCCGAGCCAAACAAACGCATCAGGTCGTCCTCCAAGCTCACGTAGAACTGGCTAGACCCGGGGTCCCCTTGACGGCCTGACCTGCCTCGCAATTGGCGGTCCACCCGCCGGCTGTCGTGACGCTCAGTGCCAACAATCGCCAATCCGCCGGCGTCCTTCACCTCCTTGGACAGCTTGATGTCTGTGCCTCGGCCCGCCATGTTGGTGGCGATGGTCACCGTGCCGGGCTTGCCGGCCTCCGAGACCACTTCCGCCTCTCGTTGGTGCATTTTGGCGTTGAGGACCTGGTGCTTGATGCTGCGCATGCCCAGCATTTTCGAGAGCAACTCGCTGATTTCAACGGTCGTTGTGCCGACAAGTACAGGACGTCCCTGCTTGCTCAACTCCACCACGTCGTCGATGACGGCGTTCAGCTTCTCGCGCTTCGTCTTGTAGACCAAATCGTCCCGATCATTCCGCGCGATGGGACGGTTGGTCGGAATGACCATCACGTCCAACTCGTAGATGTCCCAAAATTCTCCCGCTTCCGTCTCCGCCGTGCCGGTCATGCCCGCAAGCTTGTGGTACATCCGGAAGAAGTTCTGAAGGGTGACCGTCGCATAGGTCTGGGTCGCCGCTTCCACCTTAACGCCTTCCTTGGCTTCAATGGCCTGGTGCAATCCGTCGCTGTAGCGTCGGCCTTCCATAATCCGGCCAGTTTGCTCGTCGACGATCTTGACCTTGTTGTCCATGACCACGTATTCGATGTCCTTCTCGAACAAAGTGTACGCCTTCAGGAGTTGATTCATGCTGTGAATGCGGGCGCTCTTGACGCCATAATCCTGCATGAGTTGCTGCTTCTTCTCGAGCTTTTGCTCTTCCCCCACGTCGTTGTTGTCGATGCCGACCAATTCCGTCGCCAAATCCGGCATGGTGAAAAAGTGCTCGTCCTCCATGTTGCGGACGAGGTACTCGATGCCTTTTTCGGTGAGCTCGATTTGGTTTTGTTTCTCGTCAATCACGAAAAACAATTCCGCGTCGGCCTTGGGCATCTCGCGCTGGTTGTCCGCGAGGTAATATCCCTCTGTTTTCAGGAGCTGCTGACGTATGCCGTCTTGGCTCAAGAACTTGATGAGCGGCTTGCTCTTGGGCAGGGCGCGGTACGCGCGATACAAGGCCAACCCACCGGCCTCAATGTCCTCTTTCGAGGCTCCGTCCACCAACATTTTCTTGGCGTCGGACAAGAACCCTTGGGCAGCTTGCTGCTGCACCTTGACAATGCTGACCACCTTGGGCTTGAGCTGGTCGAATTCATGCTCGTCGCCCTTGGGCGTCGGGCCACTGATGATGAGTGGGGTCCGCGCTTCGTCGATCAACACCGAGTCGACCTCGTCGACAATGGCGAAGTGGTGCTTGCGCTGCACGAGCTGCTCAGGCCGCGTGGCCATGTTGTCCCGCAGGTAATCAAAGCCAAACTCATTGTTGGTGCCAAACGTCACGTCGCATTTGTATGCCCGCCGGCGCGCCTCGCTGTTGGGCTGGTGTTTGTCGATGCAATCCACCGTCAGTCCGTGAAATTCATACAGTGGGCCCATCCACTCAGCGTCACGACGTGCGAGGTAATCGTTGACCGTAACCAAATGGACGCCCCGGCCGGCCAAGGCGTTGAGGAACACCGGCAACGTGGCCACCAGCGTCTTTCCCTCCCCCGTTTGCATCTCCGCAACCTTGCCTCGGTGCAACGCCACCCCACCAATCAACTGGACGTCGTAGTGGACCATGTCCCATGTCATCTCCGATCCGGCGGCCGTCCAGGACTTGGCCCAGTACGCTTTGTCGCCCTCAACCCTCACCACATCTCGTGTTGCTGCAATTTCCTTGTCCAATTCTGTGGCGGTCACCTCCACATCGCCGTCGGCAGAGAACCGACGTGCCGTCTCCTTCACAAGGGCAAACGCCTCGGGCATGACCTCTTCCAACACCTCTTCCAACCGCTCGTTCACCTGAAGCTCAAGGGCATCGATTTGCTCGAAAAGCAGCTCCTTTTGGTCCAACTGTGACAACGGCAACTCTGCCGCTTGAGCATGCAGTTGGTCGATTTGATTCAATTCCGCATCAATGTGGTTCTGGATGCGGCCACGCAACTCCAAGGAACGGCCACGCAGGTCGTCTGCGGACATCTCTCCCAACAATTTCCCCGCCTCTTTCACCAGGTTTACCACCGGCTGAACCTCTTTGATGTCGTTGGCCGATTTATCCCCGACAAAGGCCTTGAAAAGCTTTGCAAGCATGATGCAAAAGTACAACGTGAACCACCCGGGGGTGGCCAAAAATCGTTGCCGAAAAAACCGTGCCAAAAAAACACCTCCCCATCGCCTTTTCATGGTATTTTCCAGAGGGCCCAAGACCACTTTAACCACTGATTTACAGAGCTATTGACGCCGTGATGAATGGCAATTGTTAAGAACTCTGGTGGATTGTGAACTTTTCAGTTTGTCCGCAAATGAAGTTGCGAAGTTTCTTTGAAGGGCTGCTGAGGGGCAATTCGCTTGCCACTCGAACGCGCCCCACTTTCCTGCACAGTCAAACCTCAATTTGCCTGCGACCTCAACCCTCGCAGCCAGCCCCGCCCTCCCCTGAACATTTTGAACAGGGATCCTTCAAGAAAACCCACGACCATGGACAACAACGAAAACCAGAACGAAGAAGTCATCGACAACAAGCAGACCGCCATCGAAGAGGTCTTGCCAGAAAACACTGCGGTCATGGAACCCATCTTGGAAGACAATCCCAACCGCTTCGTATTGTTCCCCATTGAGCACAATGACATCTGGAACTTCTACAAGAAGTCTGAAGCAAGCTTCTGGACTGCGGAAGAAATCGACCTGGCGGCCGACATCGTCGACTGGAACGACAAGCTCAATGACGAC
Source organism: Flavobacteriales bacterium UBA7382 (assembly GCA_002469765.1). Lineage (GTDB taxonomy): Bacteria > Bacteroidota > Bacteroidia > Flavobacteriales_D > Sanyastnellaceae > UBA11663. The sequence goes on from DKNS01000138.1 coordinate 4,954, forward strand.
GAGCGCTACTTCGTCAAGCACATCTTGGCCTTCTTTGCTGCCTCAGACGGCATCGTGAACGAAAACCTCGCTGAGAACTTCGTGGCCGAAGTGCAATACACCGAGGCGAAATTCTTCTACGGCTTCCAAATCATGATGGAGAACATTCACAGCGAGACCTATTCGTTGTTGATCGACACTTACATCAAGGACAAGGCCGAGAAGGACAAGCTGTTCAACGCCATCGAAACCCTCGACTGCGTAAAGGAGAAGGCCACCTGGGCCCTCGAGTGGATTGAGAACGGAAGCTTCGCCGAGCGCATCGTGGCCTTCGCCGCGGTGGAAGGCATCTTCTTCTCTGGCAGCTTCTGCTCCATCTTCTGGCTCAAGAAGCGCGGTCTCATGCCTGGCTTGAGCTTCTCCAACGAGCTCATCAGCCGGGACGAAGGCATGCACTGTGACTTCGCGTGCATGTTGTACAACGACCACATCGTCAACAAACTCCCGAAGAAGACCATCGAGAAAATCATCCTTGACGCGGTGGAAATTGAAAAGGAATTCATCTGCGAGGCATTGCCTGTGCGCTTGATTGGCATGAACGCCGACCTCATGAGCCAATACATCGAGTTCGTGGCAGATCGTCTACTGGTCGAGCTCGGCAACGAGAAGATCTTCAACGTGACCAACCCCTTCGACTTCATGGACATGATCAGTCTCCAGGGGAAGACCAACTTCTTCGAGAAGCGCGTCGGCGAATATCAAAAGGCCGGTGTCCTGAACAGTTCTTCCGAGGAAGACAACAGCTTCAGCCTCGACGCGGACTTCTGATGGCCTTCTGACCCGAACCTCTCCCCAACCCCCTCTTTTCTCTTCGCATGTATGTAATGAAGCGCGACGGCCGACGTGAACCGGTCCAATTTGACAAGATCACAGCCCGAATTAAGAAG
>DKNS01000190.1 GCA_002469765.1 Flavobacteriales bacterium UBA7382
AGGTTGTGCGCGTTGCCAAACCCGCTGTACCACGCATCGCGGAGCAGCGTCACCGGGGGGTTCGTGATGTCGCGAAGACGGGTCAAATCGAACACCTGCATGCCGTGTCCTCCAGCTTCCGACACGATGAACGCGTGGTTGTTGTAGACCTTGATGTCGCGCCACAGGGACGACGAGGTTTCGGTGCTGACGTTGGCCAGATAGACAGGGTTCAACGGGTCGGAGATGTCGATGAAGGCGGTGCCGTTGGTTCGGCCCAAAATCACGTACTCCTTTCCGTCAAGCGGGTCGGTCCAACCCCAAATGTCATTCATGTCGCCGCTGCCCACTTCGTTCACGCCGAGGGTGGAGAGCAAGTCCACGTTCTCACATGGGTAGCTGGTGCCGTTGTAGTTGGCAGCGCCATTGACGCATGGGGATTGCGCAATGCTTGAGCTGGCAAGGCCTAGGATGAGCCAGGCTGAGGCGAGGCTTCCGAGGAGGGTGTAAAGTTTGGTCATGGCAGATTGTTTTTCAGGTTAAAGGCACGACTCTCCAAACGAGGAAAGCAGCGCGAGCACATCGCTGACCGAGGTGGCGCCGTCGCCGTCCAGGTCGACGTTGCAGTCTTCAGAACAGCCAAATTCGCCGAGCGCCAAGAGCACGTCGCTCACGCCCACGAATCCGTCTCCGTCGAGGTCTTCAGGACACCCCTGAGGGGCCTCGTCAATGGAAATCGTTTGGGTGGCCGTGGTGGAGTTTCCACAAGCGTCGGTTGCCGTAAAAACGCGCACGATTTGGTAAGGTTCAGGACATGGTCCGCCAATGACATCGAGCTCGACCGTCACCGTGGCGTCGCCGCATGCGTCTTCCGCGGTCGCCGATTCCAGAGGGATGTCCCCGTCGTCGCAGCCGATGGTCAAATCCGCCGGCACGAACACAAACTCTGGCGCATCCACGTCCACATACAGGAGTTCTTGCACGAATGTGCTCGTGTTCCCGCACCCGTCCACCGCCGTGTATGTTCTCAGGATGCCGCCGCTTCCTGTGCAGCCGCCGCTTCCGCTGAAGGTGTCTTCGAACGTCAACGAGGCCACTCCGCAGTCGTCGCTGGGATTCGCGAGCGCACCAGGAATGCTGCCGCACGCGATGTTCACCGTGGTCGACGTGCCCGCGAAGCTGGGGCCTTCAGTGTCGACGGGCGTGCCGTCGTACACCCATGCGAGGTACACCAGCTCGGGATGCTCCACATACGGGTTCTTGTTGCCCTGCACTTGGTTGACCTTCGTGTTGCGGCTGATTTCTGCTGCGTCAGGTGGGTCGTTTTCGTGCCATTCAAAGAGCGTGTTCAGGTCGCCGCATGCTGAGATGGCCGTGCCCTCGTCGGGGTACATGGTGTAGTAGTAAAACACAGCCCTGGCCACGTCGCCTTTCTTGGATTCCCGGGGCTCCCAAACGCCCCCTGAGGATTCGGACCAATTGTCGCTCCCGCTTGGCTCGTTGCCTTGGCTGGCATAGTTGTTCCCATTGACACCGTACCACTGCGCCTGGTTGTCGTTCACCTCGCCAAAGGGGTTGTTGCTGCGGGAGCTGTTGGCGTTCCCGTGGCAAGGCCTCAGGATGTAGATGTCGCTCTTCATGGGTTCGGAGCTTCCGAAGAAGCTCTGAGGCACGATGTGCTCGGCGTTGATGGGGTTGGGGTAGGTGACGTACCCACCAGCTTGCTGAAAGCCGGTGTAAATGCACTCCACGTTTCCGTTCCCGAGGATGTCGGTGTACCCGTACATCTGCCGGCGCCCTTCGTTGTACCCCAACTGGTCGTGCTCTCCGTCGTACCAATTGCTCTTCAGCCATCCGCGCAGGTCTTCCAAAAACAAATCCCCAGGAGGTGTGGGTTGGCCCCAAACCGCAAAGCAGCACAATGACAACGCCGACAGGGCGGTCCATCGGGCCACGAGAGGAACAAATGAAATTCGAGTTTTGGCGTGCATGATATAAAGTCAGGATTCAAAAGATACGGCGGCTTTCACGCCAACACACGACGACGCGCCATGAAAGTCAGACGCGTTGTCGTCACATCAGTTGCTTTGCAAGGAGCGTCAACGGCGCTTGAGCACCGCGTCAAGGCTCCATTTGCCAGCCCCCAGCGCGCCCACTGCGGCGAAGCACACGAGGTAGAGCAACGCGAGTTCCTTGTCACCAAGGGGGTCGCCCCCGTGCACCACGAACGCCGCCACCCCCATTGTGAACGCCGCAGGAATGGCCGCCAAACGGGTCTTGAACCCCAGGATCATCATGGCTGGGGCCACGAGCTCGGCCAGAACGGTCAAGGTCAACGAAACCTCGGGCCCCAGTCCCATGAAATCGAAAAACTTGACGCCCGCCTCGGTGCCGATTTGTTCGACGAGGCGCAGGAATTTGGGCCAGCCGTGCGTCATCATGATGGCAGAGGGCAGCGTCCGGAGCAGCAACAGACCGGCGTGGTGAAGTGTTGGGGTCATGGGCGTCATCTATCTTGGCAAAACTCACCCCAAATGCTCCGCCATGAGACGCGTCCTTCCATTTGCCGCCACCGTCCTGATGTTCACAACCCTTGCAGGTTGCGAATTCTGTGAAACCCGCGGCACCATCACCTTCGACAACACGCGGCTGTGGTGCAATTGCGACATTGAATTTCCCAATGGCGACGAGTACGTGGTCTTTGCAGGAGAGGCCCAGACCTACGACTTCTTCCGAGGGACACACACATTTCACATCGATTGCGGCCCCAACGCCTACAGCAACGATTGGACGTGCAGCTTCGAAGACGACGCCCAGGACTTTTCTTTCACGGTGGATTGCGAGGACGAGATTCACTTCGACCTCAATTACTGAGAAGGATGGGTCATCGAGTCTTGTGTACGGCGCTGGTGTTCTTCTCGCTTTCGCTTGGCGGCGCAGGCCAAAATTTGCCCGGATACATGTCCGTGAAGAAAGGCTGGTTCGCCGACGGGGCCAAAGTCGTCCTTGACGGCCAAACTTACCGCCCCTCGCGCGCAGTGGATCTCTGCGAAGAATGCTGGGAAGCCCGCGACCACTTCGACCAAGCCAGGCGTCTTCGCGTCCGGAGTTTCGTGTTGGCCAACCTTGGCCTCGGTCAATCGGTTGTCGGCGCGCTCAGCTTCGAAGACGCCCGGGCTGTGGGCACCGCCCATGCTGCGGTGGGTGGCGTGTTCATGACTTGGGCTGCCGAGCGCGAGTCCAAAGTCCGCCGCGAAGTCGTCGCCGCCGTGGAGGCCTACAACCGCTGCAAGCTCCACCTGACGTTTTGATCCCAGCCGTTTTCAGCGCGGCGCAGCGATTTCTTCCAAATGCGCCCGCACCAGGGAATCGACCAAAGCGCACTTTTTTTGGTAGCTCTTTACCTGCTGTCCGTGCATTTGGATGCGGTTTCGAAGTGAGATGTTCGCCTTGTAGAAAGACGTGTTGGAATACTCAGACTTCATGTCGTCGTGGAGCAAGAAGCGGGTGGCCTTTGTCCTTAAATCTGGCGAGCTTAGGTTTTCGATGGCATGGCACAGGGGGTGATGCTGGCTGTAATAATCCCAGGCGGCATCGTCCACCAAACGGTTGTTGTCTGTGACGCGCTTGGACACAAATTCGTAGTAATCCTTGACCTCCTTTTCCACAGCCAGAGGGAATCGCTGAATTCGTCCGTTGTTGATGAGTGATTTGTACGTGCCGTTGTTCATGAAGAATGTGGCATAACTGTACACGTAGCCGATCTCCACGATGCTGTCGGCAAGGGAGGAATAAGGCAAAACCCCTTCTCGGAAATTTTCGACATTGTCAAGGAGCCGTGCTGTGTTGGATTCTGCCCGCGCAATGGTCTGAGACACCAACTCAAGCCGCGTCGCATCCACGGCAAGGTCTTCCAACATGGCCTTCGCGTCGGCCACATGGTACCTGTCCAGCTTCCGCTGTTCGTTCCATTCGTCCACCCAAAAGGACACCGTGATGCCGAGCACAACCACGAAAAACTCAAAGACATACTTGATGGTGAAGAACCGGTAATCAATGGGTGTTTTCATGACAGGGTGATTTGAACGGGTTGAGCCGACGTCAAGATATCACGCGGTGCCTTCGAGCGAAAGACGCATCCTCACATTCGCGCGGTCGTACACACAGTCTTCTGGGAGGGCCACGTTGGTGAAGCCAAACTTCCGATAGATGTGAAGGGCGCTCTCAAGTTTGGAATGCGAGTACAGCTCAATGACG
>DKNS01000103.1:0-15785 GCA_002469765.1 Flavobacteriales bacterium UBA7382
GCAACATCTTGAACCCCCTAAAGTTCGATTGATGCACCACAAGGGCACAGGCAGACACTTAGCCGGTATGACCTTCTATCTTTGCACCACCAAAGCGAGACAATTTGAACCGCCTCATCACCGCCAGTGCCGTCGAAACCCAGGAAGACGTGTTGTCTGAAGTGTCCCTCGACGGGGACTGGACCGTGGTGTTGTTCAACGACCATCACAACACGTTTGATCACGTGATTGAATGCCTGATTCACACGTGTGGCCACGACCCATTGCAGGCAGAGCAGTGTGCCATGATTGTCCACTTTAAAGGCAAGTGCACCGTCAAATCTGGCTCGTACGAAGAGCTCGCACCGATTCATAAATCTCTGACCGAGAAAGACCTGACTGTCGAGTTGAATCCCTAAATTGTCTCCATGCGGAGGCTTCAGGTCCATTTGTGCTTGGTGGTTGTGGTTTTCACTACCGGACTCAACGCGCCCTGGGGTCAGGTTTTCATCAATGCATCGGAAGCTTATGACATCGCCCAATACAATTGGAATGGCCATTTCGGAGCCGCCATCACGTTGGCCGATTGGGACAACGACGGATGGCCTGATTTGACCTTTGGAGGCACCAGCGGGACCATTCGCACATGGAGGAACCTTGGTGGCGAGGGCTTTGAGATGGTCCCCTTGCCCTGGGTCATTGAAGACGAGACGAAATCCCTTCTTTGGGCAGACTACGACAACGATGGTGACGACGATCTTTTCGTGCTTGAAGTGTCTGGCCGATGTGGGTTTGTGGAAAACGACGGCAACGGTGGATTTGACCTGACCATGGATTCCCAAGGGGCAGGTCAAACCCCTTCTGAACTGCCGCAAGCCCTGACCTACGCGGGCGGGGCGTCGTTTGGGGACATGGACGGCGATGGAGACCTGGACCTTCACATTTGCCGATACGTGGAACTCCCCGGGTTTGCGGATGATGGATTGAAAAACGTGCTCTTGAGAAACGAGGGGAACTTTTCGTTCACCAACATTTCCGAAGAGTCGGGGATCGATGTCCACATGCGTCTTAGCTTCCAAAGTGCATGGTGGGACTTCAATGAAGACGGCCACCAGGACTTGCTGGTCATCAATGACAAAGGTGGGGCGAACGCAGTGTTCAGAAACCAAGGTGACGGCACTTTCATCGACATAGCATCCGACATTGGGGCGGACATTGTCATCGATGCCATGACACTGACCTTGGGGGACTTTAACCAAGACGGACGCCAAGATTTGTATCACACAAACACGTGGTTTGGTGGCGACGGATTGGGATCCAAACTCCTCGTTCAACAAGAAAATGGACACTTTACAGAGGAGTCAGCATCGCACAACATTGCCATAGATCAATTCTGCTGGGGGGCTGTTTGGCTGGACGTGGACAACGACACAGACCTCGATTTATTCGTGACAGAACACAACGGACTCGAACCGTATGGCCAGAACTTTTTGTGGGAAAATCAAGTGGCAATGGACTTGGCAACGGGCGAGATGAGCCACTCTTTCGAAGCGTATGGTGAAGACGTCTACGGGGTGGATTACCTCAATTCACATGTGGTGGCCTCAGGCGATTTGGACCGCAATGGATGGGTGGATTTTGTGGTTCACAATGTGGGCAATCACAAGGCTCGAATCTGGATGAATGGAGGCTTTGAAAACGGCCACACCAGCGTCACCATTGGGCTTCACGGCACTGTATCCAACCCAGACGCCGCGGGCGCCAAATTGACTGTGCACTCCCCTTCTGTCTCCCAGTCGCGCATCCTTCACGTAGGTGAAAACTATTTGTCTCAAGAAAGTGAATACGAAGTATTTGGACTTGGGGACGACGCCGTCATTGATTCTGTCTCGATCGTGTGGCCTTCAGGGCTGGTGGAAGTGTTCGACGCCACAACTCATGACATCGTTCCCGGAGGCTTTTTCGTTTTGGAAGAGGGGAGTAGTCTATGCAACGCGACGCATCAAACCCAAACCGTTTGTGGATTCCCAAGCGAGGTGGCCAGCAATGCAGGCACTGGTGTTTTTGACGTGACTTGGACGCAAGCTGGATCGCCTTGGGAAGGCTTCGAAGCATCGCCGGTTTGGAATGCCATCGACGACGGATCTTGGACCATGTCCCTCTTTTGGCAAGACGCTCCAATCTGCGAGACGACAATAGGAGTAGCCTTCTCTCCATTGCATGGAGACTTGGACTCCAATGGCCACGTGGGCGTCAGCGACTTGTTCCTGATGTTGGAAGAATTGGGCTGCATAGGAGCTTGCAACTCTGACCTGGACAACGACCACGCTGTGGGCATCGCCGATTTGATGTCGTTCCTCGCGTCGTTTGGCAGCAACTGTGGTCAGTGAGGCAATAGCCTCACATGGACACCCACGAGCCACAGGCTCAACATGCCGCTTATCCACATCATCGATGCCATGACTTGGGCCGCACCCATCAAGCCATGCTCTGGGATGCGCCACACGCACCCCAATGCGGTGACCAAGAGCACCACGCCATTGGCCCAAGTGTTCCAATTGGCCCTCCCAAGTGCTGAGAGCAAATTCCCCAAGGGAATGCGCAGCAAGTGAGCCCCCAGGCTGCCTAGGAGCAAGACCCTCATCAACCAGACTCCTTGAGTATACCCTGGACCGAACACTTCCAGCAGCCAAGGCGTGGCCCAAGCCACGGCGCCCAAGGCCATCACAGAAACCCATCCGAACGTCTTCCAATACCCCAACAAATAGGACCAAATGTCATGGCCCTGGTGGTGTTTGGATGCGTTGCGCACAAAGTCCGTCGCGGCCACTGCCGTAGGCAACACATGCGTTGCCAAAGGAATCAACCACGCCACACGGTACACAGCCAACGCCTGGGCATCTTCCAACCAAAGTCGGCCAATCAAAAAGACATCTACCGCGTAAAACCCCTTGGCCAACACCGCACCCACAGCCGTGTGAATGCCATACGACCAGAACCCAGGCGCCAATCCTGACAAACGACCCAGGGACACGCGAAGGGCTCCCAGTTTCGCCCCGAACGGGAGGGCCGCCAAGAAGGGACTCAGCACCACAGCCAGGGCGTACCCATGGATGCCACCAAAATGCACCCCCAGCCCTGCACCAAGGACCATCAGCAGGGCAAACGTCAAATCGACCTGGGCACTGGTTTTGTTGTCGCTCAAGGCACGCGCCAGGCCCTTGACATGCTCCATCCAAAATGTGGACACCGTCACCCAAGCCAAAATGCGCATGACAGGAGCGCTCTCAGGCACATCGACGCAAATCCACGGCGAGGCCAACGTCAACATGACAGCGAGCGCAAATGAACCCATAAAGCCCCACCCCATGGCACGACGGTGCAACTCGATGCATTCATCCATTTGTGTCGTCAACGCACTGAATCGGACAAACGCTTGGTACGCCCCAAACCCCATGAACGGCACAGCTGTGGCGACCAAACCCATGGCGAAGGCGTACCATCCGTATTCAGTTTCAGACACCGTGCGTGTCACCAACACCACCGCCACGAACCCCAACAGTTTGACTGCACTCTGTGAGGCCATCATCCACAGGCCATCTCTCGCAAGAAAGCGTCGCAGATAGTCAATGCGGTCGGACCAAAAGGGCGTCATGGGTTGAACAAAAGTCGTGAAGCCTCCAACAACGTCAAGACAGACGACTCCACAGTCACTCCCAAACTGCGCCATTGAGCCCCCACAGCGGCTTCAAGCTCAGGATGATGCCTCCACTGGGCCATCAGCCTCGGGTCAGGATTGTCAAACCACACCTTCACCTTGGGGGTGCTGGCGCGCCAGTGCGAGACCGGCGACATCGAATGTGCGGGACGCCACGGCAGCCGCTGACGGATCCTCGCCTCCCATCTTGCGCGCCATACAGCACGCTGAAAGGCCGCACCCAACACGGGACGAGATTGGTATCGCTCCCAGATATGAGCTTGCGCCTGAGGGTGCTTTTTGGCCAACCAAGACAAATACAACCGGTGATTGGCGAGCATGGTCGGATGGATTGCGAGGGCGTTCCTTACCACATCTAGGGATGCAAAGGGCGACCAAAGCACCCCCCATGGTCTCGTGCTGTACGCACCTGAGTTGGTCGAAAGGAAGCTCCTGTTCCACAACTTGGCCACATGGGCATCCGGGCTCGAAGCCAAGGCTTCTTGGGTGGCCACCGAGGCCAAACGTCTCAATTCTGGCGGCACCCCATGCAGCGGGAACACCTCGGCCTTGTGCTGTGGGGCTGCATCCGTAAAAAGGACGTTGGCGGTCTGGCCAGATGCCAACACCCCCATATCAAGTCCAGGGATGGCCATGAGGGCGGACCTGTGGTGGGCCGAGGCCAAATGGTTCACCGTACCGTCGTAATCCTCCACCGACGCCAACAACGTCATGTACTCCCCGTTTCCGAGGCTGTGAAAATGATGCCGCGTGCCTTGGGCACGGGCCACCTCTGCGGCGATGGTTTGGTCCAAACTTCCCGTTCTGGCGAAACACAGACTTTGCACTTCAGGAGTGTATTTTTTCGTAGCCAGAAGCACAAGCCTTGAATCCAATCCGCCGCTCAGCAAATTGACTTGGGCGCAGCCATGTGCGCGGTTGATGGCCACCATGGCCTCCACCGAGGACATGAATGCACTGTCAACCGCCTCGATGGCGTCAGACATGTCCGTCACCGTATGACGATTCGCAGTCAAGTCCACCCTTGGCCGCATCGATGCGCCTTGGGGGCTCCAATGCCACGTGTGCCCAGGCATGAGCTTGGACATCCCTTGCACCAAAGTTCGCGACCCCAAAATCGCGCCATGTGCCACCAACAGCGCGCTGGCTTTGTCATCGGGCTTCACGATCCACCCCATTGACCGCACGATCTCAACCAGCCGCCACAAGCTGTGGGCGAAGGCCATCCCGCTCCCACACTCGTAAAAAAACAACGGATGTTGCCTTGCAAAGTCCACATGCAATTCCATAGCGGCCGACCGCTTGTTGAAGCGCATCCCCTGAAGAGGGCCTTGCAACCGGTCAAATTGGGTCCAATTGGACAAGGTCTTCTCGAGAAGAATCTTGACATCCCGACAAGTCCACCACTCGGGCTTGGGGGCGTTCATCCATGTTCCATGCAACCCCAACACCTCGAACTGCTTCTCATGCAACAATGCTCCTTGAACGCAATGGCCGGGCGCGGACGCGTGAAGCCGCCAATGCCACGACCTCCCTTGGGCATCACGTGACGTCCCTGTCGCCCCTCGCTCCCCAACGGGAACAGGATCGATGGACACCACGCCTTCAAGCCCTGAGCGCATGGCAGGCAATCAAGCTTTCACCAAGTCCGATGCCGCCTTCAAAGGATCCGGCGCCTTGAATACGGAAGAACCTGCGACAAGGACGTTGGCTCCCGAGTCCACCAGCGCACGCGCGTTGTCCATGCCAACTCCACCGTCGATTTCAATCATCACCTGGGATGCCCCCTCCTCGTCGAGCAAGGCTCTGAGCGTTCGGGTCTTCGCGTAAGTCCGTTCGATGAAAGACTGCCCCCCAAACCCTGGGTTGACACTCATGAGGCACACCAAGTCAAGCTCCCTGGCCACGTCGCGAATGGATTCCACGGGCGAATGAGGATTGAGCGCCACGCCAGCCTTCATCCCGGCCTGGCGTATGGCCCCCAACGTGCGATGCAGGTGGGTGCACGCCTCGGCGTGAACAGTGAGGACGTTGGCCCCCAAGTCCGAAAATGCCTGAATGTAACGGTCGGGATCCACGATCATCAAATGCACGTCCAACGGCTTTTTGGCATGACGCGCAATGGCTTCCATCACAGGCATGCCGAAGCTGATGTTGGGCACAAACACCCCGTCCATCACGTCCAAATGAAACCAGTGGGCATCGCTGGCATTGACCAATTCAACATCACGCTGGAGGTTGGCAAAATCTGAGGCCAACAAAGATGGGGCAAGCAAATGCGACATGAAGCAAATGTCCGGAAGGGCACCTGAAATCCGCCAAAATGTGGGCAACATGTGAAAAGGTGCACCTTTGTACCATGGCCATGAGACATGCATCTCCCCGTCCATTCGTGGTGGGAATCACAGGTGGCATTGCCGCCGGCAAGAGCACAGTGTGCCGCACACTCTCTTCCATGGGCGTGGCGGTGTGGGATGCCGACCGAACCGCCAAATCGCTGTACCGCACAAACCACGAATTGCGTGCCGAAGTGGTCGGGCGATTCGGACTTGATGTTGCCCTTTGGAACAACCAAGGTGAAGTTGCCGACATCGACACGTCAAGGCTGGCTGGGTGTGTGTTTGACCACCCCGAGGAATTGTCTTGGCTGGAATCCAAGGTGCACCCCGCGGTCGCAAACGCCTTTGAAGTGTGGCTTGAAAGCCAACAAACCTGCCCTTGGGTCGCACGTGAGGCGGCGATTCTGTTTGAATCGGGGAACGACCTCGGTTGCGATGCCGTGGTCACCGTGGAGGCGCCCGATGAACTCCGTCTGGAACGAGCCCAACGTCGCGGCGCCTCGAAAGAGGACGTTGCGAAACGGATGATGAAGCAATGGCCCTCCGGCGATCGCATTGCACGGGCCCAAGTCACCATCTGGAATGACGGTGTGCGACCTTTGCTCCCTCAGGTGGAACAACTGTGTGATGCAGTCGACCGATGGACCGCATGGCGAGGTCAGGAGGATTGAACTTGCCACAGGATGTTTCGCTTGTAGGAATGAGCCCTCATATGGAACACCTTCAACACGCCTTTGACCTTCAGCGTCAAAACCTCATCGTTCCCACCGCCGACCAGCGGAGGGCCTGGCTGAATAAGCTCTGGGCCACCATCGACTCACACCAAGAAGCCCTGGTGGATGCCTTGCACAAGGACTTAGGCAAGCCCCGAGAGGAAGTTTTGCTGCATGAGGTGTTTCCGGTGAAGAACGAAATCCGCTTTGCGCGGAAGCACCTGCGTGGCTGGATGTCACCCCAACGTACCCCAACGCCCTTGACGATGGTGGGCACCCGTTCCTGCATCCAGCATCAGCCAAAAGGTCAGGTGCTGGTCATCGCGCCGTGGAATTTCCCAATGATGCTCACGCTTCGACCTGTGGTATGCGCACTTGCTGCAGGCAACAGTGTCATGGTGAAGCCTTCAGAGCATGCGCCGCACACCGCCGATTGGATATTCAAAATTGTCAGCGAAGCCCTTCCGGCTCAAGTGGCCACAGTCATCCTGGGTGGGGCAGACGAAAGCGCGTTTCTGACCAGCCTGCCCTTTCAACACATTTACTTCACGGGCGGCACGGGCATTGGGCGAAAAGTGATGCATGCCGCCGCAGACAGCCTGGCTTCTGTCACCCTGGAGTTGGGCGGCAAGAGTCCGGCCATTGTGGACTCTACCGTGCACGTGATTGATGCGGCCAAGCGGCTCGCTTGGGGGAAGTTCCTCAACAGCGGCCAAGTGTGTATTTCCCCAGACTACCTCCTTGTGGAGGACGCCATTGCCGACGATTTGGTGCGGGAATTCTTGGCCCAAACCCAAAGCATGTACGGAGCGTCGTCCGAGTCCCAATTGACTTGCAATCAACGTTCACGCATCGTCAACGACCACCATTTCAACCGGGTGGTCGGACTTGTCGAAGACGCCCTCGCCAAAGGTGCCCGTGTGGTGGCCGGGGGCACTTGGGATGCCGAGACAAGAAGAATTGCCCCCACGGTGTTGGAGGACGTCACCTTGGACATGGCCATCATGCAGGAAGAGATTTTTGGTCCGGTCCTTCCCGTGATTCGATGGTCTTCTGAGAAAGACTTGAAGTGCATCTTGGACGCCAATCCCCACCCTTTGGCCATGTACTTCTTTTCAAAAAACCAAGTCACCGTGACGCGTTGGATGAGGCAATTCCCGTCGGGCACCGCCGCAGTCAATGAAGTCATCCTCCAAGTCGCACAGCCCGAATTGCCCTTTGGCGGGATTCAGGCCAGCGGCATTGGCAGAACAGGAGGCTACGCTGGGTTCCAGGCCTTTTCAAATCCTCGATCTGTGGTCTCCCAACGAAGCAGATTCAACATCTTGCCCCTGACCTTCCCTCCTTTCACATCCTTCACTTCCAAGCTGATCGCCGCCGTGTTGCGTTGGCTCTGAAGCCTGGAGAGCTACCTTCGTTCCAGATGCTCGTTCAAACGCATTTTCCTCGCAGTTTGTCCCGCTCCAGGTACGACCAGTACTTGGCTTCGGGCTGGTTTCGAGGTTCAGTGATGCTTTACAAGATGGACTTGTTGTGCATCGATGAGCAACTGTTTAGCGTGGTGAACATCCGAATGAACCTGCATCACCACGAGACCACCGCACGTCAGCGAAAAACCATCAGGCGGGTGGAGTCTCGGTTCACTGTGACTTACGGCCACGCCCAACCCAACGCCAACAAAGAAGCGCTTTACGCCCAGCACAAGGACAAATTCAAAGGCTTCGTGCACAATACGTTGACAGAATACTTGAATGCTGGGTTCCAGGGCACCGTGTTCGACACCCGGGAAGTGTGCGTGTACGATGGCAACAAGCTCATCGCGGTGAGCTACTTCGACCTTGGGGAGCAAAGCATGGCGTGCCTTCTTGGGTTGTACGACCACGCATACGCCCGTTACAGCCTCGGCACATACACGATGCTCAAGGAAGCCGAGTATGGCAAACGCACAGGTCGGAAGTGGCTCTACCCTGGATACATCCTTGACAAGCGGTCTGATTTCGACTACAAATTGAAATTGGGGCCCATGGAACACTACACCGTGAAGAAGCGGTGGGCCAAGCTCGAAAACTTCAAGCCGGACACCACCACCTCCCACCACATTCATCTGGCCACACAGGATTTGGTTGGACGACTTTCAGAGATGGGCCTGACTGGAAAACCTTGGCTGTACCCCTACTTTAGCATGGGTTACATGGGACCGTGGAGCGCATTTTTCTTGAGGCTGCCGGCACCCGTTGAATTGGGCCATGACACCGAAGGGATGCTGGTGGCAGGATACGACCCAGAAACGAAGGGATACACTCTGATGCACATCCACCCTTGCCCAGATGCTTCCCAGTTTCTGAACATGGAACCCTCCTCTGAATTCCAAACTGGAGAGGTTTATTTGAACAATTTGTACCAAACCGGCGACACCCTCCTCGCTCACGGTTCGCTCGACGAAGTCCTCGTCTTGGTGGCCGAGTGGAGTGCCCGCCCTGACATTCTTTTGCGCGCATGCGATTGATGAGTTGGAACGTGAACGGCCTGCGTGCCGTCGTCAAGAAGGGATTTCAAGACCAAATCGATGGACTCGCGCCCGACGTGCTGGGCCTTCAAGAAACCAAGGCGCAAGACGATCAAGTCCGAGAGGCTCTCTTTGGCTGGGACTCGTATGAACTCCACTCCAGCTCCGCAATCAAGAAGGGCTACAGCGGCACCGCCATCCTCACCAAGCAGCCACCACTGTCCGTGCAAGCGGGGCTTGGCGTGGCCGAGTTGGACACCGAGGGCAGGGTGCTTCGTGCGGAATTCGAGTCGTTTCACTTTGTCACGGTGTACACGCCCAATTCAAGTTCTGGCCTCAAACGTTTGCCATTCCGTGAAACTTGGGACGTCGCCTTCCGCGACTACTTGAAGGAACTCGACCAAGACAAACCCGTGGTGTGCTGCGGAGACCTGAACGTGGCCCACCGAGAAATCGACCTTGCCCGTCCCGCTGCCAACTACAACAGAACACCCGGCTACACCCAGCAGGAGATCGACGGCATGGACGCCTTGCAACAAGCTGGCTTTCTTGACACTTGGCGCGCAGCCAATCCCAACACAGTAAAATACTCTTGGTGGAGCTACCGCGGAGGGGCCAGGGAGAAGAATGTGGGCTGGCGATTGGACTACATGCTCGTGAGCCAGCGGGGCATGCCGCATGTTCAAAACGCCGAAATCCACAACGACGTCAAGGGCAGCGACCACTGTCCGGTGTCCTTGACCTGGCAATCCTGAAGGATCCCAGCGCGCCGATGAACTGAACCTCTGAATCGCCCATCTTGGACGCGTCCTTGCGTTCAAAAACATGAGTAACCTAAGTTTCTGCCTCACCACTTCAGCCATTGGCATGTTGAGCCTCGTCAACGTACAAGGCCAATGCAATGCGGACTTGAACGGCAACCACATGGTGGACAACCATGACCTTTTGATCTTGTTGGCTGACTATGGCCAAGGGTGCGAAGACGCAGAATGGCACGACCCCGTGCTGTCTGAAATCCACTACAATCCGAGCATCGAGCAGGGGACCGACAGCGACCATGAATTTCTCGAATTGACCAACCCACACCCCTTCGACCTCCATTTGGGCGGATGGTCACTTGCAGACGGCATTGACTGTGTTTTCCCGTCAGGAACCTGGATCGAAGCCCATGGTCAACTCGTGGTGGCCAACACCCCCGAGGTCCTGGACTCTTTGGTGCCCGCATTCACCCCTGTTCTCGCCATGTCAGGATCGTCAGGCCTTCACAACAGCGGAGAAACGCTAAGGCTCGTTCGGCCCGACGCGTCAGTGGCCCAGACGGTCACTTACAGCGACACGGATGGCTGGCCTGACGATGCCGATGGCGGAGGAGCATCCTTGGAATGGCTTGGAGGCGCTCACGACAACGCCCTGCCCACCTCATGGGTGGCCAGCTCGGCCTTGGGCGGTTCCCCCGGCTTGCCCAACAGCACATGGGCCGACTGAGTTCAGACCAACTCCAATCTCTGACCGTTGACGTCAACCTGCAAGGGGTCACCCGCCAACATCGCCACATCTGCCCTGCCTGAATTCACCGACACCTCCAGAGTCCGGCCGCGGAACTGCAGTTTGAATGCGAAGGATGACCATCCCTCAGGGAGCATGGTCTGGAACGTGGGCACGCCGTCGATCACTCTGAATCCTCCAAAGCCTTCGACCACTGACATCCAAGTGCCTGCCATGGAGGTGATGTGCAACCCTTGGTAAGCCTCTGCATTGTAATCGTCGAGGTCCAGCCTGGACGTCCGCAAATACATCTCCAACGCTTTGTCCTTGCGGCCGAGGCGGGACGCCAAAATGCTGTGAACGCAGGGCGACAAGCTGCTTTCATGCACCGTCATGGGCTCGTAGAAATCAAAATTGTCCCGGAGTTCGTCTAAACTGAAATCGTCTGGAAAAAAGTAGAATCCTTGAAGGACATCGGCTTGCTTGATGAAGCACGAGCGCAAAATGCGGTCCCAAGACCAAACCTGATTGATGGGACGAGACTCCTCAGACAATTGAGAGGCCGGCATGAGATCCTTGTCCAAGAATCCATCTTGTTGCAAGCGAATGTGCGTTCCTTCTTGTTGAGGCAAGCACATCCGACTTGCGATGTTCGTCCATTGTCCAAGTTCATCTGAGTCGACTTCGCCTCCGAAGCGGTTGACCAAATCGGCCGCATAATTCAAGCACCAAGCCGCGAGATAATTGGAATACCAGTTGTTGTTGACGTTGTTCTCGTACTCATTGGGGCCGGTCACCCCAAGCATCACGTAACCTTCTCGATGGGCAGACCAGTGCACCCTCTGGACCCAGAATCGGGCCACGGCCACAGCAACCTCCACGCCTTCCATGGCCAAATATGCGGTGTCGCCTGTGTATATCTCATAATTGCGCAAAGCCAAAATCATGGCTCCATTGCGGTGAATCTCCTCAAAGGTGATTTCCCATTCATTGTGGCATTCCTCGCCGTTCATGGTGACCATCGGGTACAGCGCTGCACCGTCCTTGAACCCCAACTTCTTGGCGTTCTCAATGGCCTTCCCGAGTTGGTCATGCCTGTACCGAAGCAATTGCTCTGCGACCCGATCAGGATGCGTGGCCAAGAAGAACGGCAAGCAGTACGCTTCCGTGTCCCAATAGGACGCACCACCGTACTTCTCCCCAGTGAATCCCTTGGGACCGATGTTCAGACGTGCGTCGTCACCTCGGTACGTTTGGTTCAGGTGGAAAATGTTGAAACGGATGGCTTGCTGTGCCTCCACATCACCTTCAATGCGGATGTCTCCCAAAGACCAGATGTCCGCCCAAGCGGCTGCATGTTGGGCTCGTTCCTCCTCGTACCCCAAGGTCCTTCCATCATGCGCTTCCTTCAAGGCCTCTGCAGGACATTCATTCGCCGCAGCATGCAAAGAACTGACCAAACCCACATGCTTGTGAAACACCACCTGCGCTTGGGGGACTTGCATGGCTGCACTGAGGCCTGTGGCTTTGGGTGCATCCAACGTCTTCCAGGTTGCCTGATCCATGCTCACCGCCTGGGCGCATGCCACTGAAAATTCGGTCTTCTCAGTGGTGTTCCAGAGCACCGAAGTGCAAGAATCGAGGTGCGATTCGTGGCCTCCGTGACACCAGAAAGAATCGTCCCAGTTGGTGTCTTCGTTGGACACTTGACCATCCAACATGGGGGCTATTTCAAGGGTCTTGACGCCGTGAAGGGGCGTCAAGCGTACCTCGACAGCCGCGCGATTGGGGGACGCCATGCTGATGAACCGCTCGGTCTCAAGTTTGACCTTGGCGCCGTCTTCAAACTCCACGATGCAGGTGCGCTGGAGAAGACCCCGACGCATGTCCAACACCCGCTTGAACCCTTGAATGGCCGCGGCGCGATTCAAATCCAGCGCCGCACCATTGATCACGATGTCCGTGCGCGTCCAATTCGTTGCGTTGAGTACTTTGGCGAAGTACTCCGGGTAACCGTTTTTCCACCACCCCACCTTGGTGCGGTCAGGATAATACACACCACCCACGTAGCTTCCGAGCATGTGGTCTCCGGAGTAGCCTTCTTCGAAATTGGCGCGTTGGCCGAATCGACCATTGCCAATCGAGAAAACACTCTCGGAGCTCCGCATGTTGCTGGGATCAAATCCCTCTTCCACAATGCACCAAGCGTCGGCTTTCAAGTACTTGTTCATGGCATGGTAACAGTGACCGGGGAGTCCTTCAGACCGATATCCAAGTTGTCAAATCGTGCAACCGCACGTCTTTCAAATCGGGCTTGACTATGTCAGCAGCCCCCAACAGCTCTGGATCGCCCAAGCCCACAGCAAAGAATCCGCCTGCTTTGGCAGCCTTCACACCAGCGGCAGCATCCTCGAATACGATGCACTCTTCAGGTTGCACACCCAAACCTTGAGCGCCCTTCAAGAACACTTCAGGATCAGGTTTCGACAGGGTGATGTGGTTGCCGTCAACCACCACCTTGAAAAAAGGCGAAAGCTCCACGTTGTCGAGAATGAGCTTGGCGTTTTTGCTGGACGACCCCAATCCCACACCGATGCCTGCATCGGACAGTTCCCGGATGAGTTCCGCTGCGCCCGGCAAGATGTCCTCCTTCCTCATGCCTTGAATCAAATTGAGGTACCACTCGTTCTTGTGGTGCATCAGTTTGAGCTTGGTTGCTTCATTCAATTCCATGTTGCCAAGACGAAGTATACGATCCAAGCTGTCCACGCGGCTCAATCCTTTCAAAGCATGGTTGTCTTCTTCGGTAAATGGAATGCTGAGCTCCTCAGCCAGCCTCTTCCATGCCACAAAGTGATGCTTGGCAGAATCAACAAGCACCCCGTCCATGTCAAACAAACATCCTTTCAAAGCCATGGTCAAAGGGAGTTGAAAATGAACTTCACGTGGTAATTAGCCAGTCCATCGATGGGCTTTTTGATGATGTTGCCCACGGAATATCCACGA
The DNA here is from genome assembly GCA_002469765.1 of Flavobacteriales bacterium UBA7382. Lineage (GTDB taxonomy): Bacteria > Bacteroidota > Bacteroidia > Flavobacteriales_D > Sanyastnellaceae > UBA11663. Next base: position 13,747 of record DKNS01000103.1, read on the forward strand.
TCAGTGCAAGCTTGCTTCAAGGCATCTTGAAAATGGTACGCCACACTCCCTACGAAATGAACGGGCATGTTCTGCGCCCCTTCAAAGCATGCCACGTGGGCGTCCAAAAAAGTCTTGAATCCCTCATCCAACCAATCCTGAATGAACGGATGGTCCTTGTGCTGGCCCAAGAATGTCATGAAGCTGGCCAAAAAGACGTTGGCATCGGGCTCCTGGTAGACCTTTTTTGTGATTGACAGCTTGTCCAAATCGTACTTGGAATTGAAGTCTGTCTGGATTTCTGCAGGAAGCTTTCGGTACAAGAATGTCGCGAGCAACTTCTTGCCAAACCAAGAACCACTTCCTTCATCTCCTAGGATGTAAGCCAGCGCAGGCACCTCCTCGGAAACATTGCGGCCGTCGAACATGCAGCTGTTGGATCCGGTGCCAAGGATGCACGTCACCGCTGGCTCCCCAGTGAACGTGCTGTACGCCGCGCCATCCAAGTCGTGGCCGACATGCACCTGTGCACCTTGGAACACCCGCTGAAGGCCCTCTGCAATGACAGCACACAATTCTGGCGACGAAGACCCTGCACCGTAGAAGTACACGCGGTCGACATCTTCTGCCATGGCCATGGCTTGGGAATTGGCCTTCATTTCCCGTTCCACCAAATCGGCGTCGTGGAAATAAGGGTTGAATCCCATGGTGTGGAATTCCCCTAACTCCTGGCCGCCTTCCGTAATGGCCAGCCAATCACATTTGGTCGACCCGCTGTCAGCAATGAGAATGCGCACAATTGTAAAATCAAGCGAGACGCTGGGCCAAATCCACCACGCGGGTGGCATAGCCTGCCTCGTTGTCGTACCACCCAAAGACCTTCACCAAGTTGCCAGAGCATTTGGTGAGCGCGGCGTCTAAGATGCAGCTGTGGGTGTTGCCCACAATGTCCACGCTAACAATGGGATCCTCGCAGTAATGCAAAATCCCTTTCATTGGACCTGCGGCGGCTGCTTTCATGGCAGCGTTCACCTCTTCAGCTGTCGCCTCGCGTGACAGTGTGGCAGTCAAATCGGTCACAGAACCCGTGGGGGTTGGAACGCGAACAGCCATGCCGTCGAGTCGGCCGGCCAATTCAGGCAACACCAACCCCACTGCCTTGGCAGCTCCTGTCGAAGTTGGGATCATGCTGAGTGCTGCAGCACGTGCACGACGCAAGTCCTTGTGGGGGGCGTCCTGCAAGCGCTGGTCAGCCGTGTAGGCGTGGATGGTGGTGATGAAACCGGTTTCCATGCCGAAGGTGTCATTCAACACTTTGGCCATGGGCGCCAAGCAATTTGTGGTGCAAGATGCGTTGCTGACAATCTTCTCGTCCCCTGTCAAGCTGTTGTCGTTCACCCCAAGTACGATGGTCTTCAAATCGCCCTTGGCAGGCGCCGAGATGATGACTTTGCCTGCACCTGCATCCAAGTGGGCGGCCGCTTTTTCAGCGTCTGCGAACACGCCCGTGGATTCGACCACCATGTCAATGCTCTGGCTTCCCCATGGCAAGTCGGCAGGGTTGCGCTCTGCGGTGATCTCAATCACCTTGCTGTTGACGACCAAATTGCCTTCGGACACAGACACCTCTCCAGGGAATGCCCCGTGAATACTGTCGTACTTGAGCAAGTGGGCCAACGTGTTTACGTCGGTCAAATCGTTGATGGAAACCACGTCAAACTCAGGACGTGAGACAAATTGGCGGAACGCCAAGCGGCCGATGCGGCCAAATCCGTTGATGGCAATGCGCTTCATGGCAAAGGTTGTTTGATTCGAAATCGTGTTTGGTTCTGATAAATAGACCCGCCTCAGATTGAGAGGATTCGGGCAATACGTACTTCATCTTCGTTGATGGAGCTCTTCGTTTCGACGGCTGTTTCTAGCGGGGTCAGCTCGACGCGGTCGTTCACGATGCCTGCCATCACTTCCTTGTGCCCGCTGCGCAGCGCCTCCACTGCGGCCACCCCCAATCGAGAGGCCAGCACTCGATCAAAGCAGGTTGGCGCCCCGCCACGCTGCAA
>DKNS01000103.1:16078-17608 GCA_002469765.1 Flavobacteriales bacterium UBA7382
GAGCAGGTCGGCGCCCCGCCGCGCTGCAAGTGTCCAAGCACAGTGATGCGGGTCTCGTAACGCTGGGTCTTTTCCTTGACCTTCTTGGCAATCTCGTAAGCGCCGCCGTTGGGGTCTCCCTCGGCCACAAGGACAATGCTGCTGGTTTTGTTGCTCTGCTCCCCAGCCTGAAGCACCGCAACCAAGTCGTCAATGCTCATGCCTAGCTCGGGGGTCATCACCGCCACGGCGCCCGTCGCAATCCCTGCCTTCAGCGCAATGAAACCGCTGTCGCGGCCCATCACCTCGACAAAAAAGAGTCGGTTGTGGCTGTCTGCGGTGTCACGGATTTTATCCACGGCATCGATGACGGTATTGATTGCGGTATCGAACCCAATGGTGCAATCGGAACCGCACAAATCGTTGTCAATGGTGCCAGGCAACCCGACCACTGGAAACCCTGTTTCGTGGCCAAATTTCAATGCACCAGTGAAGGTGCCATTCCCTCCGATCACCACAAGCCCATCGACACCAGCTTCCACAAGGTTGATGTGTGCACGCTTCCGTCCTTCGGGGCTCATGAAATCCTGGCAGCGAGCAGATTTCAAGATGGTGCCGCCGCGTCCGAGAATTTTTGCCACTGACCTGACATGCAAACGCTTGAAGTCGCCCTCGATGAGCCCTTGGTATCCCTGGAACACCCCCACGACTTCCATGTCGTGAAACACCGAGGTCCTCACAACAGCACGAATGGCCGCGTTCATTCCTGGCGCGTCTCCGCCAGAGGTCAGTACTGCAATTTTCTTCATGGACGTTCAGTCAAAACGGAGGCAAATGTCTCTCATAGAACGCAATTTTCCGAATGTGAAACCCAAGAATTGACAGGGCTTTGCTTTGTAAGTGTACTTCCGACACCATATCCGCTATCTTTCCGGCCTCACACAACGAATTTTTTTTTTCGCCATGGATGTCAGCGTCGATTGTGTTTTGTTTGGGTTCGACGGCGAATCCCTGAAGCTTCTGTTGATTCGTCAACGCACTGAATCCAAAGGAGAGTTGACGGAGGCCGCGCTGCAAATGGCCCTGCCTGGCAACCTCGTGAAGGAAGATGAATCGCTCCATGCCGCAGCCAAGCGAGTTCTGAGTGAGTTGACTCAACTTGAGAACGTGTTTTTGAAACAATTTTATGCGTTTGGCAATCCGGACCGGGTCAGCGATCTCAAAGACCAGCAATGGCTCCGAACCTTTCGAGAAGAACCGCAGAACCGCGTCATGACCGTCGCCTACTACGGCCTGGTTTCCTTGCACGACCACAATCCCTCCCCCGCCTCATTTGCTGGAGATGTGCACTGGACCGACGTGCAGAATCTGCCCAGTTTGGCTTTTGACCACGATGACATCGCGTTGCTGGCTTTGGCAACACTGCGATCAGAATTGGAATCAAAGCACATTTCGTTTGAACTCTTGCCAGAGAAATTCACGTTGAGACAACTTCAATCTTTGCATGAGATTGTTCTTGATAAGAAACTGGATAAGAGAAACTTCAGGAAA
>DKNS01000117.1:0-13540 GCA_002469765.1 Flavobacteriales bacterium UBA7382
GGGCCGTTGTAGGTGTCGTCCAACAAGTTGAATCGTCCAAACTGCACGTGTGGGCTCGCCGTGACGTCCGGGTTGGTGGACTGTCCGTCTGCTCCCGTCACCCCAGGGTCGGTGCCACAACACCCTCCGGAGCCACCCACATCGCCGTGGGCCCAGTTCATGTCGAGGTAACACACCTGCGCGTTGTTGCCTTCTGGAAGCACGCCACTTTCCGGATAGGTGATGATGATCTGAAAACTGTTCTTGAGGTCACCTTGGTTGTTGTAGTACCCCACGTCGATGAAGTTCACATAGACCGCATCGTTGGTCCGCTTCCACTTGATCTCCCCCACAGAGCGGATGTCGGTGTCTTGCCAATAGCCTGCAATTTGGTTGTACTCGGCTGCCGGGAACCCGGTCGGAGTCCAGTCAATGACGTCGCCGCCAAACGAGATTTGGCCCTTGGAGTTCACGTAGAAGTCGCTGTAATTGGCGCCGTACAACTCGAATTGCCAAGGGTTGGTGTTGGGGCTGACAGGAATGGGGTCCGACGAACAGTCGACGTTCCACCCCGCACCACCTTGGTTCGCCCACGCCATCTCGTCGGGTTCCAATCCTCCGATGCCTGTGGGCGGAGGCACCATGGTTGTGTAGGTTTCATCCGGCTCCACCCAACATCCGCAAGCGTCGTTTTCCAACACCTTCTGCAAGCGCACCTCCTTGCGGGAGGCGCGCTCCCCTTCAAAGCTGTCGTGGTAATCATGCAGGAATTGCAAGTAACGCTCGTTGTCGAAGCCTTCCCACGCGCGGACCACATCCCACTCTGGGCGTGTCATGCGAAGCACTGCCTTCTCAAACGAACCGTAGCTGTCCAAAATACTTTTGGCATCGGCCGGGATGTCATATTCAGGTGTGTCTTGGGCCGCGGCTGCACATGCCGTGGTGAAGAAAAGGGCACACAGGCCAAACAAGCGAGAGAGGGGTGATTGGAGTTTCATGAATGCAGGCGTCGATTGTTACAGAAACGCAAGGGCATGCCTTGACGTTGCAGGTGGGCGCGCGTAAATATAGCAAAGCCCCACGCCGAATTTCCCGGAGTACCTTTGCCGGTGCATTCGGTGCCGTGAACCATCCTCAGAGAAGCGAGAACGCCAGATTTTTGACCCATGAAGAACATTCGCAACTTCTGCATCATCGCCCACATCGACCATGGAAAAAGCACCTTGGCCGACCGGCTCCTTCAAGCGACAGGCACCATCTCCGACCGCGAATTGCAGGAGCAGACGCTGGACGACATGGATTTGGAGCGCGAGCGAGGCATCACAATCAAGAGCCACGCCATCCAGATGCAGCACCACGGCCACGACGGCGAGGACTATGTGTTGAACCTGATCGACACCCCTGGCCATGTCGACTTCAGCTACGAAGTGTCCCGCTCCATTGCGGCATGCGAAGGCGCGCTGCTGATTGTGGACGCCACCCAGGGCATTGAAGCCCAAACCATCAGCAATCTCTACCTGGCCTTGGAGCATAATCTGGAGATCATCCCGGTGCTCAACAAGATGGATTTGGACTCCGCCGATCCGGAAGTGGTGGGCGAGCAAATCGTCGACCTCATCGGTTGCACGATGGAGGACATCTTGCCTGCCAGCGGAAAAACGGGGCTCGGCGTCGAAGCCATTCTCAAGGCGGTGGTCGAGCGCGTTCCCGCCCCCAAGGGCAACGTGGACGAACCCCTTCAAGCCATGATCTTCGACTCGGTGTTCAACCCCTTCCGCGGCATCATCGCCTACTTCCGCATCCTCAACGGCGCCATCCAAAAGGGGGATCTCGTCAAGTTCATGGCCACTGGACGCGAATATGGGGCAGACGAAATCGGCGTGCTTGGACTCGACCTTCAGCCACGAAAGACGCTCTCCGTTGGAGACGTGGGCTACATCATCTCAGGCATCAAGAACGCCAAGGAGGTCAAGGTGGGTGATACCCTTACAACAAAAGCGAACCCATGCAGCGAAGCCGTGCAGGGCTTTGAGGACGTGAAGCCCATGGTGTTTGCCGGCATCTACCCGGTGGACACGGAAGACTACGAAGAGCTGAGGGCCTCGATGGAAAAACTTCAGCTCAACGACGCGTCGTTGGTCTTTGAGCCGGAGAGCTCAGCGGCCCTGGGGTTTGGATTCCGCAGCGGCTTCCTCGGCATGCTTCACATGGAAATCATCCAAGAGCGGCTTGAGCGGGAATTCAACATGACGGTCATCACGACGGTCCCCAACGTGGGCTACAAGGCCTACACGAAAAAGGGGGAGAAGTTGGACATCATGAACCCCAGCGACCTGCCCGATGCCAACCACCTTGACTACGTGGAAGAGCCCTTCATCAAGGCGCAGGTCATCACAAAATCCGAATACGTCGGACCGGTGATGAGCTTGTGCATTGAAAAGCGTGGCAACCTGACCAACCAGGTCTACTTGACCTCCGACCGTGTGGAGCTGACCTTCAGCATGCCCCTTGGTGAAATCGTCTTCGATTTTTACGACAAACTCAAGACCATCTCACGCGGCTACGCGTCCTTCGACTACTTCCCCGAAGGCTACAAGCAGAGCAATCTTGTGAAGATGGACATCTTGCTCAACGGCGACCAGGTGGACGCATTGAGCGCCCTCATCCACCGGGACCATGCCCATTCTTTGGGCAAAAAGATTTGCATCAAGCTCAAGGAACTCATCCCCCGACAGCAATTCATGATTGCCCTGCAAGCCGCCATCGGCGCCAAGATCATTGCCCGCGAGACCATCTCCGCCGTGCGCAAAGACGTGACCGCCAAGTGTTACGGCGGGGACATCACGCGGAAGCGAAAGCTCCTAGAAAAGCAGAAAAAGGGGAAGAAGCGCATGCGCCAAATTGGCTCAGTGGAAGTGCCTCAATCGGCCTTCCTCGCTGTCCTCAAGCTGGACTGATCACTTGCGAGGCGCCTGAACGCCTGCCGCGTTTTTGTTGACCAACTGACCGCAAGCTGCGTCAATGTCTTTGCCCCGTGAGCGGCGAACGTTGACGATCAAGTTTCGGTCCTCGAGCAACGCCACAAAGTCGTCCAACCTTTGGGGTGTGGTCTGCTCGAATTCACCGCCATCAATGGGGTTGTACTCGATCAAGTTGATTTTGCAAGGCACGTTTCTGCAGAAGTCGGCCAACTCCCGTGCGTCTTGCAAGCCATCGTTGAAGTCTTTGAACACGATGAACTCGAACGTGGGCCGCGTTCCTGTCTTGCCGTGGAAGTGTTGCAGGGCCTCGGCCAACACCGCCAGGTTGTTGGTTTCGTTGATGGCCATGATGTGGTTGCGCTTCTCGTCGTTGGCCGCGTGCAGGCTCAGGGCCAAATTGAATTTCACCTCGTCGTCGCCGAGCCTTCTGATGGCTTTGGCAATGCCTGCTGTGGACACCGTGATTCGCTTGGGCGACATGGCCAACCCCGGCGTACCCGTGATGCGGTCCACCGACTCCAGCACGTTGCGGTAGTTCAACAAAGGCTCGCCCATCCCCATGTACACAATGTTGGACAGGCCCTTGCCTTGGCGCTCGTGGGCCATCTCATTCAACATCTGAACCTGGTCAAACATTTCCCCCGATGTGAGGTTTTTCAGCAGCTTCAATTTGCCCGTGGCGCAAAACTTGCACGCCAAGCTGCATCCCACTTGAGAGCTGATGCAAGCCGTGAGTCGCTTGGTGGTTGGTATCAACACGCCTTCAACCACGCGGTGAGCATCGCCGTCAATCTGGAATGCACACTTCACGGTTCCGTCCCTCGAATACTGGGCCTCCACCTGGTCAATTCGCCCAAGTGAAAAGGAGGCGTCGAGCTTTTCCCGAAGTCCTTTCCCAAGAGATGTCATTTCTTCAAACGAACCTGCGGCATGGGTCCAAAGCCACTCCGAAACCTGCCTGGCTCTGAAAGGCTTTTCTCCCAAGTCGACAAGGGCTTGCTCCAAGTCCTCGTCGCTCAGGGTTCGGATGTCAGGTTGCGCGGACATGCCGCAAAGATACAGGGCTCACGCAGGCATCAACAAGCTGAGTTTTCGCTTCAACGCCTCCCTCTTTCGCACGGCCATCGGCACCTCGCTCCCGTTGTCCAAATTCACACAGTTCTCCCTGTAGTTGCAAGCCACAATGCGGTCCAGCTGCACCAAATGACTGTTGTGGGTGCGGAAAAACATGTCGTTGTCCAGCATCTCCTCCACCCTCTTCAAGTTTTTGCTCATCGTGATGCGCTTGCCTGTCCCCAAATGAAGGGTCGTGTAGCTCCCATCCGCCTCGAGGTGCACAATGTCTTTGTGGCGCACAAAGTGGCGCTTGCCTGACGTGTGGATTTCCAAGCGACGGGTGGTGGGTGACAGCGAACCCTCTCCCGGTTTTCGTTGGTGGTAGAAATGAAAAATCATCCGTCTCGTGCACGCAATAAGGTCGTCTCGGTCAATGGGTTTCAACAAGTAGTCGTGGGCCTTCTGACGCAACGCATCCACGGCATACTCGTCGTGCGCCGTCGTGTACACCAAGAAAAAATCTCGGTGTTCCAGGCTGTTGATCAACTCGATGCCCGAACGGTGGGGCATGTGGATGTCCATGAACACCACGTCGGGGGCCAATTCGCAGATCAACCGCTCGGCCTCACGCGCCGATGTGGCCGTTTGAAGGATGTTCAACGATGGACACAGCCGCTCAATTTGACGGCATAGAAAGTCACGGCAATGGGGTTCGTCATCCACGACGAGGGCATGAAGTTGTCTGAGCATCGACAGGGTTTTGACCCAAGAAAGGGGCTCAACTTTCCAGATGCATGACGCTGTTCACAACCGTCGGCCTGGCGTTTGTAAACGTCACATCAGGCTTCTGACCACCCAAACAGTTCTCCCAAATGGCGTTGCAGTTGCGCCTGGACTTGCGTTTGGTCCAACGTGCGTCCCACTTCCGCCGACAACGACGTGACCCCACGGTCTGAAATGCCGCACGGCACAATCAAATTGAAGAACGACAAATCCGTGTTGACGTTGAAGGCCAGCCCATGCATGGTCACCCAGCGACTGCACTTCACGCCAAACGCGCAAATTTTCCGCGCCGCCAATCCCGCCTCGTGGTCCACCCACACGCCTGTCAAACCGTCAATGCGTCCTGCGATCACCCCGTACTCCGCGCACGTTCGAATCACAGCTTCTTCCAGAAACCGCAGGTACTTGTGGATGTCCGTGAAGAATTGATCCAAGTCCAAAATGGGATAACCCACGATTTGGCCCGGCCCATGGTACGTGATGTCCCCCCCGCGGTTGATGGGATAGTACTGAACACCAAGCTCCCTCAGCCGGGCTTCAGGCACGACAACATTGGACGCTTCTCCGCTTTTGCCCAACGTCAGCACATGGGGGTGCTCCACCCAAAACAAATGCGACTCCGGCAATGCCAGAGAAGGTTCGTCTTCGGGGCCCTCGTCTCTTGGGTCAAGGCCCGCATTCCTCCGGGAAATTTTCGACTGCACAATGCCCTTGAACACCTTTTCCTGAAGGTCCCACGTCGCTTTGTAGTTGTTGCGCCCGAGGTCTTGGATGTGGACCTTGGGGGTCATGGCAAAGAAGCCAACGTGGTTTTTAGGTGGTCGATGAATCGAATGTCCACTGGACAAACGCCCGAGCGCTCCGCCAAGACCAACGACATCCAATCTCCCACCCAAACCGCATCCAGCAACTCCGCCCAGGGCGTGTCGCCATCCGGCTCAACTACAACCACATCGGCGCCTTGATCTTGGAAAATCTCTGCCGTGATGTTCATGCGGTGCTGGGTCCTGGGATGGTCCATCGCGGTCCTGAGCACCACAGCCACGTGGCGTTCATCGCCACTTTCCCAACCCACGAGCTCGTTGTGGTTCATCTCTGGGAAGACCTCCACGTTCGCCAACAATTTGCTGTTCTCGTTCAATTGCTGCCGCCAGCGCGTCATCAGCGCGCGCCGAGGGGTGTCCGCGTAAAGGCAAATCCGTTTGCCCTCCACCGCCAAGGCCAAGGCTTCGCCCCTCGCCTCACAAGACGCCAAGTCCATGGCTTCCACGGCGCGGCCCAAGGCCTGCCAGTCCGACGCCGGCAACACCCCCAGGTGTTGGAGAAGGTTGGCAAGGCCCAAGAACGACTGTCCAAACTGCGACCTTGGAGGGTGTCCGCCGGCCATCACCACCGTGGGCCAACCATTGGATTCGGCCTTGGTCCCTAGCGCACCTCCAGACGTGACGGCAGCCAAATGGCATCCACGCTCTTCAGCCATTGCCAACGCTGCAAGAGTTTCCTCAGTGTTTCCCGAGTAGCTGGAAGCCACCACCAAACATTCCTCGTCCAACCACCCAGGCAGCCCTTGGTCGGCATGGGCCATGACAGGCACACGTGACGTTCCTCGCAACATGTCTGCCATCACCGCGCCCCCAATGCCACTGCCGCCCATGCCAAGCACCAAGACCCCAGAATAGGATCGTTGGGACAGCACTGGGAAGCGCACCTCCGACGACAAGGCCGAACGCATTTGGTCTTGAAGGCCTGCTATCAGAGCTCGCATTTTGGCGGGGTTGGCGGGGTCAATCACGAAGTGAAGGTCTGAAGAATCACTTCATGTTGTACGCAAAGCCCAAGCGCAACCACCGTCCTGGTTGCTGGACGTTGCCCAGGTCGACGTATTCGCGGTCGAGGGCATTGTCGACACGGAGGTAGGTGCGGAACTGGTCGGACTCGAACGTCTTGCTCAAGGTGAAGGACACCAAGGAGAATGGCGCGTACTCCACTTCCTCGCCTCCAGGAACCACGTATCCGCCGAGGCGGTCTTGGTGGCTCCAACGCGCGTCCAAGCGCACCGCGCCTGGGCCTTGCAGTCCCAAAGAAGCGTCGACCTTGGTCTTCAACCCGTCCAACACGTAGTTGCTCTCAAAGCCCGCGCTGTTCTCGCTCGCCTCCATGGTGGTGAAGCCCAAACGCGCGTAACGCAACTGCCAATCTCCCGTCAACCGCTGGTTGGGCGTGATGTTCAACATCGTCTCAAGGCCTGTGAACGTAACCTCACGCAGGTTGATGGCGAAGGTGGTGTCGCTTCCGTTGGGGCGGGCCCAATCAATCAAATCGTGGCCTTGACGTTGGAAAAGGGTTTGCTCGAACTGCACCCCGTAGGTGGCGTCATTGGCCAAGGACAAGCGCACTCCGGTCTCGAGGTGATCCGCCCACTCCGAGGACAAGTCACGGCTTCCAAACGCCCCGCCCACTGTGTAGTAAAGGTCGGTGAACGATGGGTGGCGCACCGAGCGGTTGGCCGAGGCAAACAAGATGGATGAACCGTCGCCCGACATGTCGATGGACAATTCTGCCCCGGGGACGAACCGGGTGCCAAACATGGTGTTGTGGTTCCACGCAGCCGTGGCCGACAACGCGAACACCCCCACTTCCGCGCGGTGGCCCACCGCCACGTCAGTGTTGAATCGGAAATCTGCACGGCGGTACACGCTGTCGGCGTTGCCCAAGCTGTCCACCCCCAGCACGTTGCTTTTCACGAATTCGCGCCGCGAATCCACAGAGATGAAGGTCTCTCCCAAGTCCGACTGGACACGCCAGGCAAGGCGGCCACCTGTGGTTTGGCTGACGTGCTGATTGGGGCCTGCGTACCAACTTGCCGCGGTGTCGCCTCCCATCACGTAAAACCCCTCGTCAGTCAAGGTGAAGAAGTCGTTGTGCTCTCGGAACAGTTGGAACAAGTCGGTGTGTGTGCGGTGGTGCAAGGCCGCCTCCAAGGAGGCGTTTTCCCAAGCTTTGGTGTACACCGCCTGCGCCTGGAGGGTTTGGGTCTCCTCGTATTGAAAGGGGAAGCTCGCAGTGTAAAAGTTCTGCGCGCCGAAATTCTTGCCGACGTACCCTGCACTGGTGCGCAACGACCCCCAATCGCCCGCCAACCAACCGGCGTAACGGGCGCGCAACATGGAAGCGTCTGTGTTTTGGGCAAATCCTGTGGTGCCGATGCGGCTCAGCGAAACGCGATGGCGTGCCACGTTCTTGGTGTTCAAATCTGTGCCGAAGTCCACGCGTGCCTTCGCACGCATCCAAGCGTTCGAACCTGTCTCGGCCACGAGGAGTGCCCCGTCTTGGGTTGACGGGCCAGCAGTCAGTGCCACCGCGCCGGTCATGGCGCCAGTTCCAAGGGCGCTCGACGCGCCACCTCGGAACACCTCAATGCGAGAAATGTCTTCAGGATCGACGGGAAGGTCCATGAGGTGGTGGCCCGTTTGAGGCGAGCTCCAGCGGACGCCGTCCACCCACAACGCAGTTTGTTCAAACGTGCCGCCACGCACGCTAAGGTCGGTGGTGATGCCCACCGCGCCGCGAGACCGCACGTCGATGCCAGGAACCGTTTCCAAAACGTCGGCCACAGAAGGAGCCCCAGTCTCGGCGATTTCTTGGGCAGAAACCACCACAAGTGCCCGAGGGGCCATCTGGGGCGTGACAGAAAAGCTGCCTGTCACGGCCGCGGGGTTCAACGCCATGGTGTCCACAACCATCTTGCTGATTTCCGATTGCGCCGACGCTGCAATTTGGGCAGAGAAGAAGGCGAATAACATCGCCAAGGAGAGGGAGAAATGTTTCATCAAATCTGAATCTTAAGCCGGGGTTTTCCGGCACATTTGGAGTCAAACCTAGGGCGTGGAACCGCCACTTTGCACCCTCGAGGTCCGTACATTTGAACACATGATTCGTAGCGAACAAGAACGGCAGCGCATCGCCTCGGTGGAGGCGCTTCGTCAGCGTGGCATCGACCCCTACCCGGCAGCGGCGTTCCCCGTCACCCACCACTGCGCCTCGCTGAAAGCCAACTTCCAAGAGGGATTGAAGGTGACGCTCGCGGGTCGAATGATGGGCCGCCGCATCATGGGCAAAGCGTCTTTTGCCGAATTGCAAGACCACGAAGGTTCGCTGCAGATCTACCTCAATCGGGACGAATTGTGCCCCGGAGAGGACAAGGGTTTGTACAACGACGTGTTCAAAAAGCTCTTGGACCGCGGCGATTTCATCGGCGTGGAAGGCGAGACGTTCAAAACCCAGGTCGGTGAACCTTCGGTGAAGGTCACGTCATTGACCGTGTTGAGCAAGGCCATTCGGCCCCTGCCCGCCGTCAAAACCGACGAAGATGGCAACGTGCACGACGCCTTCACAGACCCCGAGTTGCGGTACCGGATGCGCTACGTGGATTTGGTGGTGAACCCCCAGGTGAAAAAGACCTTCGAAGCGCGGTCGACCATCATCCGCAAAATCCGCGAATCGTTCGACGCCAAAGGGTGGATGGAAGTGGACACGCCCGTGCTTCAGAGCATCCCCGGCGGGGCGGCGGCACGCCCGTTCGTCACCCACCACAACGCCTTGGACATTCCCTTGTACCTGCGAATCGCCAACGAGCTCTACCTGAAGCGGTTGATCGTCGGTGGGTTCGACGGGGTGTACGAATTCAGCCGAAACTTCCGCAATGAAGGGATGGATCGGACGCACAACCCCGAATTCACCGTCATGGAACTCTACGTGGCCTACCAGGACTACCACTGGATGATGGAAACGACGGAGAACCTCTTCGGCGAGTTGGCCCAGGCTGTGCACGGCACCAATGAAGTTCCATTGGGGGAGCACGTCATCAACTTCGCTCCTCCATATGCCCGGGTGACCATGCGCGACGCCATCCTCGAGCACACCGAGGTGGACATCGACGGGCTGGACGAGGCGGGGCTTCGCCAAGCCTGCTTGGACCAAGGTTTGGAGATCGACGACTCCATGGGTCGAGGCAAGCTCATCGATGAATTGTTCGGCGAAAAGTGCGAGCACCACTACATCCAGCCCACGTTCATTTGCGATTACCCCACAGACATGTCGCCTTTGACGAAGGCCCATCGGGACAAGCCAGGGTACACGGAACGGTTCGAGCTCATGATCAACGGCACCGAGGTGGCCAACGCCTACTCTGAACTCAACGACCCCCTGGACCAACGCGAGCGCTTCGAGGACCAATTGATGTTGTCAGAACGTGGGGACGACGAAGCCATGTTCATCGACCACGACTTCCTGCGCGCGTTGGAATACGGCATGCCCCCGACCAGCGGAATCGGAATCGGCATCGACCGTTTGGTCATGATGATGACCAACCAGACGTCCATCCAAGAAGTCTTGTTCTTCCCTCAAATGCGACCCGAAGCGTTCGAAACCGCGGGTGGAGATGCGAATTTCAGTGCGCTGGGCGTGCCAGAGATTTGGGCGGAGCACCTCGTGGCGGCAGGATTCACCACCCCAGATGAACTGCTGGCCTCCAAGCCGACGCAGGTCCACCAGCGTCTCAACGGCTTCCGCAAAAAGAACAAATTGGACATTGCTGCACTTCAATTGGACGACGTGACCGCGTGGTTCAACAACGCAGGAAACGCTGCACCATGAGCGAAACAGCCCCAATCCCGACAGAGCAGGATGTCATTGACATCGTCAAGACCATTTTTGATCCGGAAATCCCCGTGGACATCTACGAACTCGGGCTCATCTACGAGATCAACGTCAAGAAAACCGGGTTCATCCACATCGACATGACCCTCACCTCACCCAACTGTCCTGTGGCCGAGAGCTTGCCACAGGATGTGGAAAACAAGGTTGCCTCCCTCGACGGAGCGAAAGGGTGCAAGGTCACCATCGTCTTCGAGCCCACTTGGACCCAAGACATGATGAGTGAGGAAGCCAAACTCGAACTCGGATTCCTGTGATGCGCCAACCTGAAAACGACGCACCCACGCGCGGCATTGCCGTCTTGGGGTCAACCGGATCCATTGGCACCCAGGCCCTTGATGTCATCCGCGGGCAACGTGACGCCCTGCACGTGGAAGTCCTTTCGGCGCACAACAATGCCGACTTGCTTGTAAAGCAGGCGCTGGAATTCAAGCCCAACGTGGTCGTGATTGGAAACGACGACAAGTGGAAACAGGTGAACGACGCGCTCTTTGATCTTGGCATCAAGGTCTACAGCGGCGGCGAGGCCTTGGAGCAAGTTGTGGAAACCGACGGCATCGATATGGTGCTCACCGCCATGGTTGGCGCCGCCGGATTGAAGCCCACCATGCGGGCCATCCAAGCCGGCAAGCACATTGCGTTGGCGAACAAGGAAACACTCGTCGTGGCCGGAGAACTCGTCATGGCCGCCGCCCGACAGCGAGGGGTGGACATCCACCCTGTGGATTCTGAGCACAGCGCGATCTACCAATGCCTCGCGGGCGAGTTCCACAACCCCATCGAGAAAGTCATCCTGACGGCATCAGGGGGACCGTTCCGCGGACGCGATTTGGCCTCGTTGGAAGGGGTGACCAAGGCGGACGCCCTGAAGCATCCCAACTGGGACATGGGTGCCAAAATCACGATCGACAGCGCCTCGTTGATGAACAAGGGCCTCGAGGTGATCGAAGCCAAGTGGTTGTTCGACGTCGACCCAGACCAAATTGACGTGGTCGTCCACCCCCAAAGCATCGTCCACAGCTGCGTGCAATTCACCGACGGAAGCATCAAAGCCCAGCTCGGTTTGCCCGACATGAAGCTCCCCATCCAATATGCCCTGACCTACCCTCGGCGCCTGGCCAATGAGTTTCCTAGGTTCAGCTTCATGGATTACCCCGAGCTCACGTTCGAGCAGCCCGACGACAAGACGTTCCGCAACTTGGCTCTGGCATTTGAGGCCCTTCGGACAGGCGGCAACGCCCCTGCCGTTCTTAATGCCGCAAACGAAGTTGCCGTCGCCCGCTTTTTGCGAGACGAACTCACCTTCTTGGACCTTCCTCGGGTGGTGGAACACGCGTTGGAGCGCGTGACACCACTGTCCAAGCCGTCCTTGGACGACTTGGTGGCGTCCGACGCGGAAGCGCGCCGTGTCGCAACTGAATGGCGTTCTTGAGATCCCTGTCTCGGCGTCCTCAGATGGTCATGATGTCGGCCTCCTTCGCGGCCAACACCGACTCCACCTTGGACACATACTTGTCTGTGAGCTCCTGAACCATTTGCTCGCCCTTTTTGAGGTCGTCCTCCGACATGCCGTCGTTCTTCGATTCCTTCAAGAAGTCGTTGGCGTCTTTCCGTGCATTCCTGATGCCCACACGCGCACCCTCACCCTCAGATCGGGCGCGCTTGCCCAATTCCCGACGACGCTCTTCCGTCAATGGGGGAATGTTGATGATCAAGACTTCCCCATTGTTCATGGGGTTCAAACCAAGGTTGGCGTTGATGATCCCCGTGGAAATCGGATCCAGCATGCCCTTTTCCCAAGGCTGAACCACCAACGTCCTGGCGTCTGTGCTGTTCACATTGGCCACCTGGCTCACTGGCGTCTGAGAGCCATAGTAGTCCACCCGAACAGACTCCAGCATGGACGGGTGGGCCTTGCCTGCGCGGATCTTGCTCAACTCCCCTTCGAGGCGCGAAATCGCCTTGTCCATCTTCTCCCGCGCCTCGTCCAGCGCCATTTGAATCTCTTCGTTCATCTCGTTTGGGTTGCTCTCAGGTCGCCTGTCTTCAGGTCAAATCAAAATTCCACCACCGTGCCAATGGGCTCGCCTTCCACCAAGCGCTGGAGATTGCCTGGCTTGTTCATGTCGAACACCACAATGGGAAGGTTGTTTTCGTTGCACAACGTGAAGGCCGTCATGTCCATCACCTTCAACCCACGCTCAAACACTTCATTGAAGGTGACGCGGTCGTAGCGTGTGGCCGTCGGGTCCCGCTCAGGGTCCGCTGTGTAGATGCCATCCACACGGGTGCCTTTGAGGATGACGTCTGCGTCAATTTCAATTGCGCGCAGCGACGCCGCCGAATCGGTGGTGAAAAACGGGTTGCCTGTACCAGCACCGAAAATGACCACGCGCCCCTTCTCCAAATGTCGTACCGCCCGCCGTCGGATGAACGGCTCAGCAATCTGCTTCAATTCAATGGCGCTCTGAAGACGAGTGTCAAGCCCAGCCGCTTCGCATGCGCTTTGCAAAGCCATGGCGTTGATCACGGTGGCCAACATGCCCATGTAATCTCCCTGGGTTCGCTCCATGCCCCCCTCCTCAGCCTGAACCCCACGGAAAATGTTGCCGCCTCCAATGACGATGGCGCACTCAATGCCCTTGTCCACAATGGACTTGACCTCTTCTGCGTATTGAGCCAATCGGCCGTTGTCAATGCCAAATTGCTTGTCGCCCATCAGGGCCTCACCACTCAATTTCAGGAGGACGCGCTTGTACTTCATGCTGCTGCGAATATCGCCCAAAATGCACGAAGGCCGCCCTGAGGGCAGCCTTCGAATGCTTCGTGTCGTCAAACTGCGCTCAGCCCAACGCCACGCGCGCAAAGCTGGTCACCTTGCCGCCACCGTTGCCGGCCACGTACTGACTCACCGTTTGCTTGTTGTCTTTGATGAACGCCTGATTCACCAACGTCACCTCCTTGAACCACTTCTTCAAACGGCCCTCGGCGATTTTCTCTGCCATTTCAGCCGGCTTCCCCTCTTG
>DKNS01000117.1:13919-14234 GCA_002469765.1 Flavobacteriales bacterium UBA7382
ATGCTGGTCTCGTCCACAGCCACAGGAGCCATTGCTGCAGCCTGCATGGCCACGTCGCGTCCAACTTCGTCGCTCACTTCACCAGCGAACGCCACTGCAGTCGCGAGGCGGTTTCCTGGGTGGATGTACGCCACAACCTTGTCGCCACTCACCACGCGCATGTCGCCAATCTCAATGCGCTCGCCAATCTTGCCCACCTCCTCGGTGATTTTGTCGGCCACTGTTAGCGAGGAGCCGGGGAAGGTCTTGGTCAACAACTCATCCTTCGACGCCACACCTTCGCTCAACGCGAGGTCCAACAAAGTTTGGGCCACA
>DKNS01000147.1 GCA_002469765.1 Flavobacteriales bacterium UBA7382
CTTCTCTCGGCACACCAAAAAGCGCATGGGCGTAATCATGGGTGCGGCCACCATGGTGGAAATCTTCAACGAGAAGTATTACCGGAACCTGAACGGGGGCATCCTTGAGGCGTTTGGCATCCTGTTCTCCCGAGACCTCCGCATTTTGTTGTACCCATGGAAAGATGACGAATCCGAGTCACTTTGGACTTCCGAATCCACCCCCATTCACCCTCGGCTGAAACCGCTCTACGACTACCTCGTGTTCAACAAGCGCATCCTCGACATCCGGGATTACGATCCGGAGGTTCTGTCCATCTTCAGCAGGACCGCGTTGGAAAGCATCAAACGCGGAGACGACGCTTGGGTCGACATGGTACCTGATTTCGTAGACCGTGTCATCAAGGAGAACTGCCTGTTTGGCTTCTGCGGAACCGACAAGCCAGATGCTTCCTCTCCAGGCGAGAATCCAGCCGAGGCCGCAGCCCGGGCGATCGAACAATCGTCCTGACCTGCCTCCAGGTTTCTCCGCCGGCCCGACATTGCTTCGACCCAATTGTAGGGCAAGAAAAAAGGCACCTCGTAGGAGGTGCCTTTTTCATGTTCACAATTCTGGCGCTCAGTCTTCTGTAGAGGATGCGTGCTCGACAAGGGCGTCGAACTCTTCGCGTGACCCCACCTTCAGGTCTGAGAATTTGCGTGTGCCTGTTCCTGCTGGGATCAAGTGACCCACGATCACGTTCTCCTTCAAGCCCAACAAGTGGTCTTGCTTGCCGCTCACAGCAGCCTCGTTCAACACCTTGGTGGTTTCCTGGAAGGAAGCCGCAGAGATGAAGGACTTGGTCTGCAAGCTTGCACGTGTGATGCCTTGCAAGAGCGGACGAGATGTCGCCGGAATGGCGTCGCGGCTCTCCACACTGGCCAAGTCGCGGCGGGTCAAGGAACTGTTCTCGTCGCGCAAACGACGGGCAGACACCATTTGTCCCACTTTCAATTGGTCAGAACCTCCTGCATCGGTAACAACCACCATGCCAAACACACGGTCGTTCTCGTTCAAGAAGTCTGCCTTCTCAACGATTTGCTTCTCAAGGGATTGTGTATCGCCACCGTCTTCGATGACCACCTTTTTCATCATCTGGCGGACGATGACCTCGAAGTGCTTGTCGTTGATCTTCACCCCTTGCAATCGGTAGACGTCCTGAATTTCGTTCACGATGTATTCCTGCACGGCAGTTGGCCCCATGATGTTCAAGATGTCATTCGGCGTCACTGCACCGTCAGACAAAGGCATGCCAGCCTTCACGAAGTCGTTGTCTTGCACCAGAATGTGCTTGGACAAAGGCACCATGTACTTGAACTTCTCACCTGTGCGTGCTTCCACGATGACTTCACGGTTGCCGCGCTTGATTTTGCCGTAGCTCACGATGCCGTCCACCTCAGACACCACCGCAGGGTTGGATGGGTTCCGAGCCTCGAACAATTCTGTCACCCTAGGGAGACCACCGGTGATGTCACCCGACTTGCCTGCAACACGCGGAATCTTGCACAAGATGAGACCTTTCCCAACCTTGTCCCCTTCCTTCACCGCGAGGTGAGCACCCACGGGCAAAGAGTACGTGCGGAGCACTTCCTTCTTCTTGCCCATGATCAGGACGGCTGGGTTCTTCTTCTTGTCGCGGGTCTCTGTGATTACAATCTCGCGGAAACCGGTTTGCTCATCGAGCTCTTCGCGGTAGGTCAAACCTTCTTCGATGCTTTCAAAAGCCACAGTGCCCTCTTCCTCCGAAATGATGACGTTGTTGTAAGGGTCCCACTCGCACACCGCTGCGTCCTTCTTGATCTTCTTGCCATCCTTGATGAACAAGACAGAACCGTAAGGCAGCACCGTGGTGCTGAGCGCCACGTTGGTGGCAGGGTCCATGACCTTGAATTCAGAAGAACGCGACACCACAACCACTTCCTTCTCGCCTTCGGCGTTGGTGCGGTCAACTGTGCGCAATTCATCTATTTCCACTACGCCTTCGTGCTTGGTGCGGATTTGGTTCTCGTCCGAAATCTTGGATGCAGTTCCACCCACGTGGAACGTACGAAGTGTCAACTGCGTTCCAGGCTCTCCGATGGACTGTGCGGCAATCACACCAACAGCCTCTCCTGTCTGCACAGGACGGTTGGTGGCGAGGTTTTTGCCGTAGCACTTGGCGCATACACCTTGACGAGATTCACACGTCAACACCGAGCGGACCTCAACTTCCTGCACACCTGCCTCCTCAATGGCCTTGGCCATGGCTGGGGTGATTCGTTCGCCTCCGGCAACCATCTCCTCTTCGGTGACGGGATGCAACACGTCCTCCAAGGCCGTGCGACCTTCAATGCGGTCGCCGATGCCTTCCACAATTTCGTCGTTCTGACGCAGCGGTGTCACGGTCAGGCCACGCAAGGTCTGGCAATCTTCTTCAGTGATGATGACGTCTTGGGCAACGTCCACCAAGCGACGGGTCAAATAACCCGCGTCAGCCGTTTTCAATGCCGTGTCCGCAAGTCCCTTCCGCGCACCGTGCGTCGAAATGAAGTACTCGAGGATGGACAATCCCTCCTTGAAGTTTGACAAGATTGGGTTCTCAATGATGTCCTGTCCCCCAGTCGCAGAAGACTTCTGAGGCTTGGCCATCAAACCGCGCATGCCAGACAATTGACGGATTTGCTCCTTCGATCCACGTGCACCGGAGTGCATCATCATGTAGATCGAGTTGAAGCCCTGCTTGTCGCTTTCCAGGCGATCCATCAAGATGTTGGTCAAACGAGAGTTGGTGTGCGTCCAGATGTCGATGATCTGGTTGTACCGCTCGTTGTTGGTGATCAGACCCATGTTGTAGTTGTCCAACACCTCGCCCACTTGGGCTGTGGCTTTGGCCACCAATTTCTCCTTCTCAGGCGGGATGATGACGTCGTTCAAGTTGAAAGACAGCCCCCCCTTGAAGGCCATGGT
>DKNS01000104.1 GCA_002469765.1 Flavobacteriales bacterium UBA7382
TCTCCGGTGAGCCTTTCAGCAGACCACGTGACTTTGGGTGCCACTTTGGTGATGACGTAGAGGCCGTCTGCCAGGCTGGCAGGAGCTTCAGAGCCGTGGTGGTCGTGGCCGGATTCAGGGGCTGAGGTGCCACATGCAGCAAGCAAAGAGGCCCCGAGCAGAAAAGAGAAAAGCTTGTTCATTCAGAAAGGGTTTCAGTTGCTTCAGCAACAACCTCAGTGCGGTCTTGGTTCACGGCGTCGGCATGGCCTTCACCGTGTCCGCCACCCAGGATGGGGGCAATCACCAAGCCCACAAGGCAGGTCAACTTGATCAAAATGTTCATGGAAGGGCCTGAAGTGTCCTTGAATGGATCGCCGACGGTGTCGCCTGTGACGGCGGCTTTGTGGGCGTCGGATCCTTTGAAGGTCATCTCGCCGTCGATTTCAACGCCCGCCTCGAAGGACTTTTTGGCGTTGTCCCATGCACCTCCGGCGTTGTTTTGGAAGATGGCCCAAAGCACACCGCTGACAGTCACACCGGCCATGTACCCTCCGAGTGTTTCAGCAGCCCAGGAAGCCTCAGCACCCAACAACAAAGGCACCAAGCCAATGACGAGTGGGAACGCAATGGTCATGGCGCCCGGGAGCATCATTTCCTTCAATGCGGCTTGGGTGGAGATGTCCACACACTTGCCGTAATCAGGGGTGCCAGTGCCTTCCATGATTCCAGGAATCTCTTTGAACTGGCGACGGACTTCTTGCACCATTTCCATGGCGGCCTTGCCGACGCTGTTCATGGCCAAGGCCGAGAACACCACGGGGACCATGCCTCCAATGAAGAGCGCTGCAAGCACATTCGCCTTGAAAATATTGATGCCTTCAATGCCGGTGAATTCCACGTATGCCGCGAAGAGGGCGAGGGCAGTCAAGGCTGCCGATGCAATGGCAAAGCCTTTTCCGATGGCCGCTGTGGTGTTCCCCACAGAGTCCAAAATGTCGGTGCGTTCACGCACTTCTTCAGGAAGTTCGCTCATCTCCGCAATGCCACCAGCGTTGTCGGCGATGGGGCCGAATGCATCGATGGCCAGCTGCATGGCGGTGGTTGCCATCATGGAGCATGCTGCAATCGCCACGCCGTAAAATCCGGCGAACTCATACGCCGTGTAAATGGCAGCCGCAAACAACAGAACGGGGCCAAATGTCGAGATCATGCCTGTCGCCAAGCCTGCGATGATGTTCGTGGCTGCGCCGGTGGAAGACTGCTGGACGATGTCCAAGACGGGCTTCTTGCCCAATCCGGTGTAATACTCGGTCATGTAGCTGATGGCGCCGCCCACGATAAGTCCGACCACAACAGAGTAAAACACGTTCATGGAGCTGAACGTCCGGAGGCCTTCTCCAAAGAAGTCCATGCTCAATTCGGCGGGCAACATGATGTCCACCAAGAAGTAGCAGGCCACTGCAGTCAAGACAATGGACCCCCAGTTTCCGCGGTTCAACGCAGACTGGACTTGGGCCTCCTTGGCGTCGTCGCCCACACGAATCACTTGCGCCCCGAGGATGGAGAACACAATCCCGAGGGCAGAAATCACGAGGGGCAACAAAATGGTGGACATGCCACCGAAGTTGTCGACGATGGAGCCGCCCATGTCTCTGATGACGTAGTTGCCGAGCACCATGGCCGCCAAGACAGTGGCCACATACGAGCCGAACAAGTCGGCGCCCATGCCAGCCACGTCGCCCACGTTGTCGCCCACGTTGTCTGCGATGGTCGCAGGGTTGCGGGGGTCATCTTCGGGGATGCCGGCTTCCACTTTGCCGACCAAGTCTGCGCCGACGTCTGCGGCTTTGGTGTAAATGCCACCACCCACACGTGCGAAGAGGGCAATGCTTTCCGCACCCAGGGAGAATCCAGCCAGAGCTTCAAGAATGACGGTCATGTCGGCCACGGACGTGGGCTCTGTGCCTCCGCCCATCCAGTTCAGAAGGAGGATAAACAAGGCGCTCAGCCCAAAGACAGCCAAACCTGCGACGCCAAGGCCCATGACCATGCCGCCTGTGAAGGACACTTTCAATCCTTCGCTCAGGCTTGTGCGAGCGGCCTGGGTGGTTCGCACGTTCGCTTGCGTGGCGATGCGCATGCCGATGTTTCCGGCAAGTGCGGAGAACACGGCGCCGATGACGAATGCGACCACGATGAACCAATGTGTCGTTTCCACCATGGAGGAGACGAGACCGAGGAGGCCACCGGCGATGACGACGAACACGGCCAGGATGCGGTATTCCGCACTCAAGAAGGCCAGTGCGCCATCGTGGATGTGTTGGGCGATTTCACCCATTCGGGCTTCACCGGTGCTTTGCTTGCGAACCCAAGCGGCTTGAATGGCCATGACGACCAGTCCGAGGACGGCCAGGCCAGGTACGAGGTAGAGCAGAGATTGCTGCATTAGGATGTTGGTTGAGGAGCTGGGCTCCGGTTGATCTTAAGGTTGAATTCGGCCGAAGGGGTTACGCCACGTAGGCGACGTCCTTGACGGCTTCGACGATGTCTTTGATTTGCGGCAGAGCTTCTTCAATCAAGCTTTTGGAGAACGCGAAAGGCGTGTCGCTTTGGCACAACCTACGAATAGGAGCGTCCAAGTGGTCGAACGCGTGACGCTGCACGCGGTACGAGATTTCAGTGGCGATGGAGGCCACGGGAAAACTCTCCTCGACAATGACCAAACGGTTGGTCTTTTTGATGCTTTCTACGATGGTGTCGAGATCAAGCGGGCGGATGGTGACCAAATCGATGATCTCCGCCTCGATGCCCTGTTTGGCCAATTCGTCGGCCGCAGCATGGACGTCCTTGAGGATCTTGCCAAACGAGACGATGGTCACGTTGTCGCCCTTGCGACGGATGTTGGCCTTCCCAATGGGCACGAGGAATTCTCCTTCCGGAATCATGCCCTTGTCTCCGTACATTTTCTCTGACTCCATGATGAGCACAGGATCGTTGTCACGGATGGCCGATTTCAACAAGCCTTTGCCTTCGTAGGGTGTGAACGGCGTCACCACCTTCAATCCAGGCATGGACGCGTAGAGGCTTTCGTAGCTCTGGCTGTGCGTGGCTGCGAGTTGCCCGGCCGTGCCGTTGGGGCCACGGAAGACGATGGGCACGGAGTACTGGCCACCGCTCATCTGAAGCATCTTGGACGCGTGGTTGATGATTTGGTCTGAAGCCAACACGGCAAAGTTCCACGTCATGTATTCCACGATGGGGCGAAGACCGTTCATGGCGGCTCCAACCGCGATGGCGCTGAATCCAAGCTCGGCAATGGGCGTGTCGATCACGCGGTCCGCTCCGAACTCATCCAACATTCCTTTGGAGGCTTTGTAAGCGCCGTTGTACTCGGCCACTTCTTCTCCAAGCAAAAACACCGACTCGTCGCGGCGCATTTCTTCGCTCATGGCCTCGGCCACCGCTTCTCTGAATGTGACTTCACGCATTTTATGCAGCAATTTGGGCGGCAAAGATAGTGGATGTGGGGGTGCCATGCCACTGGGGCCTTGAGGAGGCCCAGACTCGTCCCACCTGACCTAACTTTGACCCTCCTGTAAGCGCGCCCCTGCGCACTCTTGATTTTGAACTCAGCGCCATGAAAATTCTTGTTTGCATCAGCAAAGCTCCGGACACCACAAGTCGGATTGCCTTCACGGAAGGCGACACCCAATTTGACAGCAATGGGGTGCAATTCATTGTGAACCCCTACGACGAGTGGTACGCCCTGGTTCGCGCGTTGGAATTGAAAGAAGCTCAAGGTGGATCTGTAACGACCATCACGGTGGGTGAAGCGGATTGCGACCCGGTGATTCGCAAGTCCCTGGCGATCGGTGCAGACGACGCGGTGCGCATCGACGCCAACCCGACCGATGCCCTTCAAGTGG
Source organism: Flavobacteriales bacterium UBA7382 (assembly GCA_002469765.1). Lineage (GTDB taxonomy): Bacteria > Bacteroidota > Bacteroidia > Flavobacteriales_D > Sanyastnellaceae > UBA11663. Next base: position 3,909 of record DKNS01000104.1, read on the forward strand.
CGTCCCTCATCGCCAACCATGCAAGCACAGGTGGCTACGACCTCGTGCTCTGCGGCAAAGAGACCATCGACCACAATGGATCTGTGGTGGGTGGCATGTTGGCTGAGCTCATGAATGCCTCGTTTGTCTCCTTGGCAACCTCTTTGGAGGTGCAAGCTGGTGTGGTGAAAGCGACGCGCGAAGCGGCAGGTGGTATGGAGAGCGTGGAGGCTTCGTTGCCCGCGGTGGTCAGCGCGGCCAAGGGCATGGCTGAACAACGCATCCCCAACATGCGGGGCATCATGGCTGCCCGCTCAAAGCCCTTGAACGTGGTGCCGGCAGAAGGTGCCCTCCATGGAGCCGCGGTGGCCAAGTTTGAACTTCCTCCAGCGAAAGGTGATTGCAAGATGATTTCAGCCGACCAACCTGAAGAATTGGTGCGCTTGCTTCGCGAAGAAGCCAAAGTACTCTGACCTCAACCTCTCAATTGACGACAACATGAAGTGTTTGGCATACCTCCCGACCCACAATGGACAGGCCACCAAAGCTGGCCTCGAAGCGGTTTCTTACGCCAAGAAGTGCGGGGCAGATGTTGTGGCGTTGGCCATCGGTCCATTAAATGCAGATGGCGGCGCTGGCAGCGCAGGTGCGTCCAAAGTGTTGCATGTGGCCCAAGGCCTCCAAGATGAGGCTCAAATCGCCCGTGCGGTCTCGGAAGCCGCAAAAGCAGAAGGTGCGACTTTGGTCGTGGCTCCGCACAACCATGTTGGACGGGCAGTGGCCCCCCGTGTGGCGGTTCGCTTGGACGCCGGCATGGTTCCTGGGGTGACAGGCGTGCTCGAAGGGAACACCGTGAAGCGGAACGTGTTCAGTGGAAAAGCCATGGCCCACGTGTCGGTGGATTCTGAATTGAAAGTCATCACCACCACACCCAACGCGTTCGGTGTGGAGACAGGTGGTGGAGAAGCGGCCGTGGAATCCTTCTCACCTGAAGTGGGGGAAGCGTCGTTGAAAGTCACTGGATTTAAGGCGTCCAGCGGCGACGGTTCTGTGCCGCTCCCCGAGGCGGTTCGTGTGGTCTCCGCAGGCCGCGGCTTGAAAGGGCCGGAGCATTGGAGCATCGTGGAGGAGTTGGCCACAACGCTGGAGGCGACCACAGCATGCAGCCGCCCCGTGAGCGACATGGGATGGCGACCCCACCACGAGCACGTGGGACAAACAGGCATCACCATCCGACCAGACCTGTACATCGCGGCAGGCATCTCGGGGGCGATTCAGCACCTTGCAGGCGTCAACCAAAGCAAGGTCATCGTGGCCATCAACACGGATCCCGAGGCCCCATTCTTCAAGGCGGCTGACTATGGAATTGTGGGGGATGCTTTCGAGGTGTTGCCCAAGCTCACCGAAGCCATCAAGAATCTCGACTGAATTCAGGCACGCCAACGTTCAGACCATGGCTCACATCGACCTTGAAATCCTTGACATCGCTCTAAGTGGCTCTTCATCAGGTGCTTATGCGCTTGTGCTTGGCGAGGTGAAAGGCAAACGCAAATTGCCCATCGTCATTGGTGGGGCGGAAGCGCAGTCCATCGCCATCGAGATGGAGAGCATGCGTCCAAGTCGTCCTCTGACCCACGATTTGTTTCAGAACACCCTTTCGGTGTTTGGGATGGAAGTCACGGAAGTGGTCATTCACAAAATGTCCGAAGGGATATTCTACGCCCAATTGGTGGTGAGCGACGGCATTCGGGAAGAGCGCATCGATTCGAGGTCTTCGGACGCGGTCGCCATTGCGGTTCGCTTCGGGTGTCCCATTCGGTGCAGCACTCAGGTGATGGACGCGGCAGGGGTGGAGTTGGACGCCACCGACCAAGAGTCCCCTGAAGAGTCTTCCCCAGAAACACCTCAAACTGAGAAGGAGGAGGCCTCGAGTGTTGAAGACCTCAAGCGTCAATTGAGTGAAGCGATCGCCACAGAGAATTATGAGCGCGCTTCTGAGCTGAAAAAGCAAATCGACGCTTTGGGAGGCTGAGTATCTTCGCACCATGACAAAATCTGTTGGCATCATCATGGGGAGCAAGAGTGATCTCCCGGTGATGGAAGGCGCACAACGTGTGCTCCTCGAATTGGGAATCGCGTGTGAAATGACTGTGGTTTCCGCCCACCGCACACCTGATAGGATGGTTGAATACGCGCGTGGCGCAGCAGATCGAGGTGTCGGTGTGATCATTGCCGGGGCAGGGGGCGCGGCACATTTGCCAGGCATGACGGCGTCTCTGACCCCGCTTCCAGTTGTCGGTGTGCCCATCAAAAGCAGGAACAGCATTGACGGGTGGGACAGTGTGTTGAGCATCCTTCAAATGCCTTCCGGAGTGCCCGTGGCGACCGTGGCGTTGGACGGGGGAACCAACGCAGGCATTTTGGCCGCCCAAATCCTGGCCGCCACAGATGACGTGCTTCGGGAGCGCATTTCAGCGTTCAAGGAAGGTCTCAAGGACAAGGTCATGGCATCGATTCAAGACGTGGAAGGGCACGAGCCAGCATGACCAGTTACACCCCTTCAGACCTCGATGCCCGGAAGTTGCATCAGTGTCTCCTCGGAGGAATTGCGCCCCGGCCAATCGCCTTTGTCAGCACCCAAGACAGGGAGGGGCGTGTGAACTTGGCTCCATTCTCCTACTTCAATGTGTTCTCGGCCAATCCGCCGTTGTTGGTGTTTTCTCCTGCACGACGTGGCCGAGACGGCAGCACCAAGCACACATGGGACAACGTCCAATGCGTGCCAGAGGTGGTGGTGAACTTGGTGGATCACGCGATGGTGCATGCGTGTTCCCTCGCAAGCACCGACTACGCTGAAGGGGTGGATGAATTCGTCAAAACGGGGTTGACTCCTTTGGCGTCCGACGAAGTGACGCCCCCTCGCGTGGCAGAGTCGCCTGTCCAGTTGGAGTGCAAAGTGGTCAAGCTGGAATCTTTGGGAGACCAAGGCGGCGCAGGACAATTGGTGTTCGCTGAGATTGTCAAGATGCATTTTCGAGACGATGTGGTCAATGGGGCTGGCGTGCCTGATGCCACGTTGTTGGATCTCGTAGGCCGTTGTGGAGGCGACCATTATGTCAGGGCACATGGCGACGCGCTGTTCACCGTGGCGAAGCCCCTGGGCGTGACGGGCATGGGGGTGGATGCCTTGCCAGAGGACATCCGAACAAGCCGTGTGCTGACCGGCAACCAGCTGGCCATGCTGGGTGGATCTGAAGCCTTGCCGGACGAAACTGACGTAAACGAGCACAAGCTTGTGGAGCTTGCAGACCTGTTCATGGTGCACGAGGACGACGGGGTTGCCCTTGAACAAGCCCTGCATGAACATGCCGCGTCCCTTCTTGAAGAGGGGATGGTGGATGAAGCGTGGAAAACCCTTCTGTCATTCAACGCGGGTTGACCACCAAACCCCACGGCTGGGGCGTACTTTTGGCACATGGCATTTGAAGTGAAAGGCACCCTGAAGAAGCTGTATGATCAGCAAGACTTCCCGAGCGGATTTTACAAGCGAGATTTCGTGGTCACCACGATGGAGCAGTACCCCCAGGACATCAAGTTTTCGGCGTTGAAAGAAAAGTCTGAGCAGTTGGGACAGTGTTCTGAAGGCGACGTGTTGAACGTCAAGTTCGACTTGCGTGGCCGTGAATACAACGGTCAGTACTACGTCGACCTGAACGCGTGGCGTGTGGAGCGCGCCGACGCGGCGGGCTCAGCCTCAGCACAAGGAGCACCTGAGGCCGTGAGTGCAGAGCCCATGCCCTCGGTTCCCCCCATGCCGTCTGCCCCTGCAGGCGATGACGATTTGCCATTCTGACATCCGAAACCGTGACCGACCACGGTCTGTCCTCGCCCATTGAACGGGCTTTGAACGCTTATGCGCGGACATTCCAGCGTTGGCTTCCGAGTCCGTTTGCCATTGCGGTTGTGTTGACATTCTTGGCCGCCGCGTTGGCACTAGCAAGCGCAGCACCAGCCGAAGTGGTTGAGGCTTGGACTGAGGGCTTGTGGAATCCAGGGTTGCTGCGGTTTGGGTTTCAGGCGATGTTTATGCTCGTCTTGGGGCATGTGCTCGCATTGGCGCCACCAGTTCTTTTAGGGTTGAACAAGGCGGTGCGTTGGGTGACCCTGTCACCGCATTTGGCGCCGGCAAAAGTGGCCTTGATGAGCATGATTTTGGGGTGGTTGAATTGGGGTCTTGGACTGGTGGCTGGCGCCATTTTGGTGCGGGGTGTGTTGGACGAAATGAAGAAGCCCCGCGCGTCGGCTGACTTGCGATCGTTGTCCAAAGGCATGCTTGGTGCGGCGGGTTACACAGGCCTTTTGGTGTGGCATGGAGGCCTCAGTGGTTCTGCCCCATTGAAGGTGGCTGAATCTGGCCACCTTGCGTCCTTGGTCCCTCAAGCGACCTGGGGCTCCTTGCTGCCTGAGGCGCTGCCGTTGACTGAGACGGTGTTTGCATCGTGGAGCTTGATGGTCACAGGAGGCGTCATGGCGACTGTCGTGGTGCTTTTTGCGTTGCTTGGCAGCCGGGTGCATGGTCGTCCCGAAACCATGGCACTTGAATCAACGCCTGAGGAAGGGGCTGTGAAGCTGGCCCAACCGCTTGGAGGGGCTGCAGAAGCATTGGACACCAGCCCATGGGTTGCTGGAGGGCTTGGTGTCGTCACGCTGGGTGCAGCATGGTGGTGGGCCAGCCAAAGCCCTGAAGGAATGGCGCTCTCGTTTGTCACCCCCGATTGGATCAACATGCTGCTCTTGGCGCTGGCGCTGCTGGCTCACGGACAGGTGCGCGGATTTTTGGCAGCCTTGGACAAGGCGATTGGTGGGGCGTCGGGCATCTTGGTCCAGTTCCCCTTGTATTTCGGCATCATGGGCATTGTGACAGGGACAGGTTTAGGCCAAATCTTGGTTGGGGTGTTGGTCGACGCCACTTCCGCAGCATGGCTTCCGGAGACGTTGTTTTTGTCAGCTGGCGTGTTGAATGTGTTTGTGCCTAGCGGTGGGGGACAATGGGCGGTCCAAGGACCTTTGGTCTTGGAGGCGTGCCACGCGCTCGGCGTGTCTTGGGAACATGGAGTCATGGCGATGGCCTTTGGCGATGAGTTGACCAACATGTTGCAGCCTTTTTGGGCCCTCCCGCTCTTGGGCATCACAGGCCTCTCGGCCCGCGACATCCTGCCCTATACGTTGCTGGTGATGGTGGCGGCCGCGGTTGTCATGCTCGTTGGCATGTCCCTTTGGTGATTCCGATTGTTCTCAAGCCCATGCCCCCAGAATTCCACACCCACAACTTGCCCAACGGATTGCGCGTGATTCATGCCCACAAGGCAGGGCAAGTGACACATTGTGCGTTGGTGGTGAATGCGGGCACTCGGGACGAACGGCAGGGGGAAGAGGGGCTGGCCCACTTTATTGAGCACGTGTTGTTCAAGGGCACGACCAAGCGAAAAGCCTTTCACATCTTGAACCGCATGGAGTCCGTGGGTGGGGAGATCAATGCTTACACGACGAAAGAGGACACCTGGCTCACCAGCTCTCAGAGAAACAAAGACACAGAGCGCGCTCTGGAATTGTTGGCCGACGTTGCGTTTCGCAGCGTGTTTCCTGACGGCGAGTTGGACAAAGAGCGGGACGTCGTGCTCGATGAAATTGCAGGGGTTGACGACACCCCGGGGGACGTCATTTTTGAGATGTTTGACAGGCATTTGTTTGGGGATCACCCTTTGGGACGTCCCATTCTTGGCACTCCGGAGAGCGTCAAGAGCCTCACGAGAGGTCAGGTATGCCAATTTGTCGGGGCCTGGTACCGCCCGACTAACATGGTGTTGGGGGTGGTGGGTGACGTGTCTTGGTCGGAAACGTTGGCCTGGGCAGAAAAGCATTTTGCAGACGTAGGGTGCGGCGACATGCCTGTGGCTGCAGTTCGTGTCGCACCAACTAGGAACAGCGGGGGGTTCTTCGTGGAGGAGCGGCGAAAGGTCCAGCAAGTGCATCATGTGATGGGGGGCATGGTCCCCGGGGGCGATCACAAGGACAAGCTGGCCATGACCATGGTGGCCAACGTGCTCGGCGGACCCGCCATGAACTGCCGTTTGAACTTGAACATCCGTGAGAAGCATGGGATGGCTTACCACATTGAAGCCAACCACATGATGCACCAAGATGTGGGGGTGTTCAGCGTGTACTTCGGCACAGATGTCCGGTTCCACAAGCGCGTGGAGGACCTCGTGCGGCGTGAAGTGGACAAGATGCGCCACACGAAGTTGGGCGTGCGGCAATTGCATGAAGCGAAGCAGCAGCTTTTGGGTCAAATCGCCTTGAGCCACGAACACGGTGGCCATGTGTTGTCTGGATTGGCCAAGACATTCTTGGTGCACGGCCGCGTTGAAACGTTGGATGCGGTGTTGCAGGCCATTGAAAACATCACTGCAGAAGAGCTGATTGAAGTCGCGCACACCTGGCTTGCCCCTCAGTCCATGGGCTCGGTGACCTTTTTGCCCGATTGACTTCGATTTGGCTTAGTCTCGTCCGAAGGTGTGCCAGTCGTTGTGCCGCTCTTCAATGCCATTTTTCACAGACCGAATCTTCAAGGCGAGTGTGGCCCAGAGGCGCTCGTCCTCTTGCAGCAGAGCCTTCATCGCGTCGTCGTCGTTGTCCGCGGCCATCGCCATGTTGGCGAGCACCTCATGCCCATGAGATCGGAGCCACTGCACGGCCCGGTCGTCGCCTTCCGCCCCCCTGCACAGCGCCATAAGCTCAGGATGTCCTTCGTTGTGAAGCCATTCGCGCGCAGAGGGCTGGTTGTGCAAGGCGTGGACAAACAAGCTCAATTCTGCGTAGCCATGCCCTAGAAGCCAATCCCGCAGGTTGTCGTTTCCTGAGATGGCTTCACCCCAGGCAAGCAAGACTTTGGTGGGGTAGCGTTTGGCCATGGGACAAAGGAACGGAACCCGAAGGGAAGGAGTACCTTCGCGGCCTTGGAACAGCGCGTATTCACCCCCACTTTTTGGCTCCTTTGTGCAGGAACAGTGCTGTTCATGGCCAGTTTTGGCATGCTCCTTCCGGAGCTTCCAGGTTACCTTGAGATTTACGGCGCGGGCCATTTGATCGGGTGGATTGTGGCGCTGTTCACTGTGGGGGCATTCTTCAGTCGCTTTTTCTCAGGTCGAATCGCAGACCGCGCTGGACGCAAACCAGTCATGCTGTTTGGCACGGCGGTGACAGCCTTGGCAGGGTTGGCATACATCGGTGTGGGTTGGCTGGACGACGCGGCATTCGCGGTGTCCGCGTTTATGATCATCCGTTTGCTTCACGGCCTGTCCACAGGATTTCGACCCACGGGAACCAGTGCGTTGTTGACGGATCTGGTGCCCATCCAGCGGAGGGGCGAGGCGCTGGGCTATTTGGGGGTCGCGGGCAACGCAGGCATGGCCCTTGGGCCTTCACTGGGCAGTTGGTTGGCGGTGGATTTTGGGTACGACGCGATGTTCGCGGCCAGCAGTTTGCTGGGGGTCGCATCTTACATGATGACTCGACGGCTTCCTGAAACCTTGCCCAATGCACGCACCGTATCCTGGGAGGACCTGAACGTGTTTCAAGGTGGCACCGTGGAACCCGCAGCTTGGCCGGCGGCGATGTTCTTGTTGCCTGTGGCAGTGGCTTTTGGGACGTTTTTGACGGTGACTCCTGACCTTGTGGAAGGATTGGGCTTTGTGTACAAGGGATCCTTCAACACCATTGTGGTCATGGCGTCCATCGCGATGCGCCTTGTGGCGGGCAAAGCCTCTGACAAATACGGACGACCGCAGTTGTTGTTGGTGGGGGCTGTGCTCCTTGCGTTGGGCATGTGGTTGTTTTCAGCAGCGACGTCTGTGCCCACGTTGGTGGCGGCGGGCGTGGTGTATGGGATGTCGGTGGGCATCAACATGCCAGCCATCTTCGCATGGACGGTGGATTTGGCGCCTGCAGGAAAGGCAGCCACCGCCCTCGGCACCATGCTGATGGCGCTGGAGGTGGGCATTGGTGTAGGGGCCTTTGCCAGTGGCTCGTTGTATGCGTCAAATCCTTCAGTGCTGTTGACGTTGTACTTGGGGTGTGCGTGGTGTGGCGTGGTCGGTTTGGGGTTCATGCTGTGGTGGATTCGCGTTCACAAAACAGAACGCGACAACTGTTGAGAACTCGAAGGGAACCTACCTTGTAAGCGGATTTCAAAACCTACCTTGATGTCATGGAATTGTTGCTCGAAAAACAGCTCAAAGAGGCGCAGGCGGACCGGAAATCTGTCATGCATGAATTCCTCCGCTTGAAAGCGGAACTTGTTCGTACCCAGCAGCGAAACGACGATTTGAGGTGTGAAAACCGAGCCTTGCGCGAAGCGCTGCATGCCGCAGAGCATGAGGTCACGAATCTGTTCAGTTACGCTGCCCAAGCTGACGACGCAGAAGGTTGAAGCTGTTGTGGCAGAGCGACCCTCTGCGAACAAAAAAGCCACCCAATTCATGGGTGGCTTTTTTGTGGAAAAACTTACCCTCAGGCTTCCTCCAAGGCCAAGGTCGCCGAAGACGTGGGGAACCCACGGTCCACCTTCTTGAAGAGCCCTTGAAGGACTTTGCCAGGTCCGACCTCGGTCACGTTGCTGGCACCGTCTGTGATCATGGCTTGCATGGTTTGGGTCCACCGCACTGGGGCCGTGAGCTGGGCGACCAGTTGGGTCCGGATCACTCCTGGATCGGTGGTGGGTTCGGCACTGACATTCTGGTAAATCGGACAACAGGGCGCTGCGATGGCGGCAGATTCAATGGCTTGGGCCAATTGTTCTCTCGCGGGCTCCATCAAGGGGCTGTGGAAAGCGCCACCCACGGGAAGCATCAGCGCCCTTCTCGCTCCAGCCTCCGACAGGGCTGCGCAAGCAGCCTCCACAGCGGGGACCTCTCCTGAGATGACCAATTGCCCTGGGCAGTTGTAATTGGCGGCCACCACGACACCAGGTGTGTCTTTGCAAATGGTTTCCACCACGTTGTTGTCCAAGCCAAGCACTGCAGCCATGGTAGAAGGTTGGAGTTCACAAGCCTCCTGCATGGCGTTGGCTCGGGCGCTGACAAGACGCAGTCCGTCTTCAAAACTCAGAGACCCGGCCGCGACAAGTGCGCTGAATTCACCCAGGCTGTGGCCTGCCACCATGTCGGGCTGGAAACGTGCACCCATGCATTCGGCCAAAGCCACGGAGTGGATGAAGATCGCTGGTTGGGTGACGTTGGTTTGTTTCAAGGCTTCAGGGGACCCCTCAAACATGGTCGAGGCAATGTCAAAGCCCAAAACGTTGTTGGCTTCGTCAAATCGGCTTTTGGCCAAATCCGACTGGTCGAAAAGGTCACGGCCCATGCCGGGGAATTGGGCACCTTGACCCGGAAACACAAATGCTTTCATGAGTTTCAAGAGAATTTGAGCGACAAACCTACCGCAGGTTCACGTCAACGAATCA
>DKNS01000006.1:0-2474 GCA_002469765.1 Flavobacteriales bacterium UBA7382
AAAGTGCGCTACGCCGACTTCTCGACGAAGAGCATGCAACGCCGCATTCCCTACACCGCCGCAGACCACCACCTTGTGCCCGTGGCGAAGGAGTTGCTGGAGAAGCTGTTGGACCGGCGCGTGCGCGTGCGCCTGATTGGGGTGCGCTACAGCCATTTGGTGGGTGGAGGATGCCAAGTCCACCTGTTCGACGACACCGAAGAACGCCTCAGGCTGTACGAGGCCATGGACCACATCCGGATCCGGTACGGGGACCGAAGCGTGGTCCGGGCGGTGGGGCTTGAAGCCCGAACCATCGGACGAAGCAACCCCTTCAACGGCGGGCCGCCCCCCCTCCTGGCCCACCGGCACCAATGACCTGCCTCCTGCCCCCTCTTTGTCCCACCATACTCAATCTTTTTCCCATGTGCGGCCGCTACGTCACCGTCTCTTCCATCCAAGCCGTGGAGCAACGCTTCAACGTCCAGGCTCCCACCCCTTGGACCGCCAACACCAACGTCAGCCACGGCGACCAAACGCCGGTGGTGGCCAGCGACAAGCCCAATGAGGTGCAGATGATGCAGTTCGGGTTCACCCCGGGCTGGGCGAAGAAGCAGTACTACATGATCAACGCGCGGGCAGAGGGCGACCGAAACGCAGTGAACGACCCGAGCTACACCGGGGCGATGGGGATCTTGGACAAGCCGATGTTTCGCAAGGCGATTCGGTCGCAACGCTGCCTCGTGGTGGCCGATGCGTTCATCGAAGGGCCTGAGCGGGAGAAGCTGTCCAAACCCTTTGTGATTTACCCCCGCGACGGGCAGCGTCCGTTCGCCTTGGCCGGGATTTGGGACGAGTGGTGCGACCCGTCGAGCGGCGAACGGCTCCGCTCTTTCGCGGTCCTGACCACGGTGTCGAACGCCCTGACCCAAGCCGTGGGGCACCACCGCGCCCCGGTGATCCTCGACCCGGACCGGGAGCGCGAATGGCTCAATCCCGACACGCCCCTCGGCGACGTCACAGCCATGCTCCGGACCTGGGACGCCAAACAGTTCAACGCCTACCCCATTTCACCCGCCATTCGCGACCCGAGGCGGAACGGGTCGGCCTTGTTGCAGCCCGTGGGGCAAAGGGTTTGGCCTGAATTCACCCACGAATTGCACGAGACGCTGGAAGTGTTTGGGATGGGCGAGTCCCAATCGCGCAGCAGGCGGGCGGGCGAGGCGTCGGACACCACCCGCGGAGGTGGGCCGATGGCCAAAGAACCGCGCAACACGACCTGGGGACACCAAGGGTCTCTGTTCGATTGACGTCTCCATGCACTTCCACGCGCACAGCCGATTCAGCCTGCGCTACGGCATCCTGTCGGTCGATGAATTGATCGACCGGGCACAGGCCGTGGGGGTGACACGCCTTGCCCTGACCGACATCGGCGTCACATCTGCAAACTGGGACTTCGTTCGGAGGGCGCAGGAGAAGGGCATCCAGCCCGTGTTGGGAATGGACCTCCGAAACGGCCGAGAACGGTGCTTCGTGGCACTGGCGCGGCACCCGGAAGGCTACACTGCCCTGTGCCGTTGGGCGTCGGAACACCACCTCTCCCACACGCCGTACCCCGCGCGGTTGCCCGAAGACGTCCGACGGGCCGGCGTGGCCGCCGTGTACCCGTGGCATGCCGCGATGCACGACGACGGATGGGGGCACGACGAATGGATCGGGGTGCAAGCGTGGGACGTGCCGTCGGTGAGGTTGGCACGCGTCGGAGACAACGTGAAAAAGAGGTTGGTCGCCCAATCCACAACCACCTTCACGCGCAAGCGCGACTGGAACGCCCACCGCTTGCTCCGGGCGATCGACCACAATACGCTGCTGAGTCGCTTGGATCCGGGCGACTGTGGCGACCCGCGGGATTGCTTGCGAGGGCCTTCAGAATTGCGGGACGCGTTTGCCGAGATGCCTGAGCTGGTGGCGCGGGCGGATGCGTTGCTGGCAGGGTGCCACATGACCTTGCCCTCTCCTCCTGAAGGCCGGCTGCACAACAACCCACACACCTACACCGGATCCGAAGACGAAGACGAGGCGCTCGTGCGGGCACTGTGCGCGGAGGGGTTGGCCTACCGCTACCCCGACCACGACCCCACAGTGCTCGAACGGATGGAGCATGAAATCGCGCTGATTCGCCAACAAGGCTACCTCGCGTACTTCCTCATCAACTGGGACATCACCAGCTACGCACGAAGCCAAGGGTACTTCCACGTCGGACGGGGCAGTGGGGCCAACAGCTTGGTGGCGTACCTGCTGCGCATCACCGACGTCGACCCCATCGAACTCGACCTCTACTTCGAGCGCTTCATCAACCTCTACCGTGCCAATCCTCCAGACTTCGACATCGATTTCTCGTGGACCGACCGGGACGACGTGGTGGCCTACATGTTCAAACGCTTCCCCAACGTGGCACTTCTCGCTGCGTACAACACCTTCCAGTACCGGGCCGC
>DKNS01000006.1:2861-3496 GCA_002469765.1 Flavobacteriales bacterium UBA7382
GGGAAATTCCACCCCAATCGGTTGGGCGAAATGGAAACGGTCGTGCTCCAATACGCCGCCGTGCTGCGCGATTTCCCCAGCAGCTTGACCCTCCATGCCTGCGGCGTGCTGATCGCCCACGACGACATCCACCGGTATGGCGCCTTGTTCATGCCGCCCAAAGGGCTGCCCACCGTGCAATTCGACATGCTGGTGGCCGAAGATGTGGGGCTGTACAAGTTTGACATTTTGAGTCAGCGCGGCCTGGGCAAAATCAAAGACGCCCTCGACATGGTTCGGGCGCGAGACCCTGAAGCCGCCGCAAGCATCGACATCCATGACATGCGCAGGTTCAAGGCCGACGACGGCGTTCGGTCTATGTTGCGCGAAGCCCGCGCCACAGGCTGCTTCTACGTGGAATCCCCGGCCATGCGGATGCTCATGCGCAAGCTGCAAGTGGACGACTACCTGGGCTTGGTCGCGGCGAGCTCGGTGATTCGGCCTGGGGTGTCCCGAAGCGGCATGATGCAGGCGTACATCGAACGGCACCGCAACCCGGCAAAACGCCAAGGTGCCAACCCCGTGTTGCTTGCCCTGATGCCCGAGACCTACGGGGTCATGGTCTACCAAGAAGACGTGATCAAGGTGGCGCACCG
>DKNS01000095.1:0-18829 GCA_002469765.1 Flavobacteriales bacterium UBA7382
CCCGCGCAAGTTTCCAAATTCTCCTCCAGACTTTCCTCACTTAAGTCAATCATATGCGAGCTGAAGAGCGGCTTGCCTGTCTTGGCGAAATGCGCTTCTCCAGCCTCCAACAACCCGTCCACCCATGGCAGCAAATTCCGCGCGCAATGGTCGGTGTGCAAGACCACACTCACACCATACGCCTCGGCCATTATATGCACGTGATGCGCGCCGGCAATGGCACCGAGGACCGCGGACTGCTGATTGTTCAGAGACAAGGACTTGCCTGCGTTGAACTTCGCTCCTCCATTGGAAAACTGGATGATAACAGGGGCATCCACGGCCTTGGCCGTTTCAAGCACAGAGTTGATGCTGTTGCTGCCAATGACATTGACTGCGGGAAGAGCGTAGCGATGGGCTTTGGCGTGTGCCCAAACGTCGGACACTTGGGTGCCTGTCAAGACACCAGCTGGAAAATTCGACATGATTGTGGTTCTGTTTCGGCGCGAAAATACTTTTCAGAATCACGCCATCCTAACCCTTCAGGGCAGCATCTCCGAGGGAAGCGCCCCTTGTCCATCCATCCAAGCCACGCTTTGCAGCGCCTGTTCAGCTTGGGGTGTGCTCGGGTGGATGGCCGCCGTCCTGAGGTACGCACGACGCGCCAACGGCTTGTCTTTCAAATGGACGTCGTACACAAACGCCATCAGCAAGGCACAATCAGGACGCTTGTCGAACTTGACATACCCGTCGTGCAAGTCTTGGTATTGCAACACAGCCTGTTCAAACTTTCCAGCAGAAACGAGCAAGTCGGCCCGACGGAACAACGCTTCTGGCGCAAATTCATGGTCTGCATGCAATCTGGCAAAGTCGCCGTAGCTCACAAGCAAGGAGGTCCGAACCTCTGCCACCATGTCCTCGCCAGTAAATGCTCGGTGCTCTAACGCCTGGATGTCCGACAGCAATGCTGGCTCAACTTGAACGTTACTGCACCCAATCCCCGAATGCATCAATAGCAAGAGCCCGACAAGCGACTGCTTCATCGCCGACGGGTTTTCGGGAACTTCATTTTGTAGTCCACAGGCACCTTGCCCAACCCGATGTCACGAAGCTTGCCATGCAGCAGCATCCGCTTGGCAGCAGGGATGTGATCAGGGATCATGGTGCCGTCGAGGTGGTCGTTCTCATGTTGCACGATGCGTGCCGCGAGCCCCTCCAGGTGCTCCTCCACCAAATTCCAGTCCTGGTCGTAGTACTCCACACCTACTCGTTCAGGCCTCGTGACTAGCTCACGGACGCCAGGTATGGACAAACACCCCTCGTCCATGGACGACGTTTCTTCCGACAGGTCAAACAACACAGGGTTGATCATCACCCGTTTGAACCCCACACATCCTGGGTCGCCGCCGTCCCCTTCTCCAAATGGCGAGCCATCAGCCACAAACACCCTCAGTGACAGCCCGATCTGTGGCGCAGCCAACCCCACGCCATCGGCTTCATACATGGTCTCCCACATGTCTTCAATCAACTGACCCAGGTCAGGGTGGTTGTCCCGCACGTCTTCGGCTTCTTTTTTCAGAACAGGATCGCCGTAGGCAACGATGGCTCGTATCATGACACAAAGATAGGTTCAGGGCGCAGCACAGGCATCAGGACGAGTACCTTTGAACCATGTCCGAACTTCACAGCATTCCGGAAGCCATTGAGGCCATTCGCCAAGGTGAAATCATCATCGTGGTCGACGACGAGGATCGAGAGAACGAAGGGGACTTTTTGATTGCGGCCAGGCATGCCACGCCTGAAGTGGTCAATTTCATGGCCACCCATGGGCGGGGTCTCATTTGCGCGCCCCTGCTCGAGGCGCGTTGCGACGAACTGAACCTCGGCCTGATGGTGGAACGCAACAACGCCACCTTTGAGACCCCCTTCACAGTGTCCGTGGATTTGATCGGCCATGGTTGCACCACTGGCATTTCGGCAAGCGACCGTGCCAAAACCATCCAAGCCCTGATCAACCCACTCACCCGACCTGAGGAATTGGGTCGTCCTGGACACATCTTTCCACTGCGGGCCAAAGCTGGCGGCGTCCTTCGTCGACCAGGTCATACCGAAGCGGCAGTCGACTTCTCGCGTCTGGCAGGATTCGAGCCTGCTGGAGTCATCGTGGAAATCATGAACGAGGATGGCACCATGGCGAGGTTGCCAGAATTGATTGAATTGGCAAAAGAGCACAACATGAAGTTGGTGTCCATTGCCGATTTGATTGCCCACCGCCTGGAACACGAAAGCCTGGTGGAGCGCACTGGCGAGGTGACCCTGAACACCAGCTTCGGCTTGTTTCAGGCCATCAGCTTCAAACAAACCACCAACGACGTGGACCACATAGCGCTGGTGAAGGGCACATGGACGGAGGGTGAATCCGTCCCTGTGCGAGTGCACGCCTCCACCATGGTGGGGGACATTTTCCAAGTGAACGACTTCGGCAAAGGCCCCTTGCTTCACGCCGCCATGAAACACATGGAACAAGTGGGGAAAGGAGTTGTGGTCTACCTCAACAAGAGCCTGCCCAACGATGGCATGGCTGCCGAGCTCGCAGCGTACGCCAAAATCAACGAACGCGACGGCCAACAGTACTTCAACAAACTCGACTCCAAAGATCGAGGCATCGGTGCGCAAATTCTCAGAAACGTGGGCGTCCAGAACATGGCACTCCTGAGCAACTCATCGCACTCCTTAGGTGACGTAGGCTATGGACTCTCTGTCCAGGAAGTCCTTCCTTTGATTCCGGATTGACCTAACTCTGGCCAACGAGAAGGCAACAAAAAAGCCTGCCGAGTGGGCAGGCTTTTTTTTGGACTCCAAAAAGGAAGATCAACCTTCAGCATTGTCTTCTTTCTTGAACTTCGCGTATTTCTGGCGGAATTTATCGATTCGTCCTGCGGTGTCCACAAACTGCGCCTTGCCTGTGTAGAAGGGATGACTCTTGTGGCTCACTTCGATCTTCACCAAAGGATACTCATTGCCGTCCTCCCACTGGGTGGTTTCTTTTGTTTCAGCCGCGGACTTGCTCAAGAATGCATATTCGTTGCTCATGTCCTTGAAGACCACCATGCGGTAGTTGTCTGGGTGAATGCCGTCTTTCATGTCGCGTAATTGGGGGTGCAAATGTAACCCACTTCGCCCAAAGCGCCAACTCTCTTTTTCCCTCGCAAAGCGTCATGCTTGGGTCACGGAATGCAACGAATCCAAAAAAGACCAAGTCTCGCTTTCAAGCGTCACTCCGAACCTGTACATTGCACATGTTAAAGTGAGTTTAGCGCAAGCTAAGCATCAAGTGATAATTTGGTTAAGTTGATCCCGCTCCGAAACGTCGGAGCGGGATTTTTCTTTCCCGACTTTTCCCACGTCAAGCTGGGGATACTGAATCCTCCCTACCACGAATGCATCTGGTTTGGCGCTCGACCTTGCCTTCATGCTTGCTCCTGTTCTTTTGCCCCTCTACATTTTCGTCCATGCCATGTTCAACGCTGGCAATCCTGTGGCAGAGTGGTCGGTGGTTCATACGTCCGACCGGACATGCACAGTCCACCTTGATTTGGTGGGAGGAGGTCATGATGTGGACGTGGCCAAACTGTCCCTCATTGCCCCGAGTCACCTTCGAGGACTCTCTGTGTCAAGTCAGGTGTCAACAACGCCATCTGACCAATGGAAAAGAAACAACACTTGGAATTGGATGTGGAACGACGGCCTGTCCTCCATGTCTCTGGATTTTGAGCTTTCGTGGGAATTTTGTGAAGATGGGGCCACGCCATCGGTGGCTTTGGCTTGGGAGCAAGTGGCATCCACCGCACGAATGTCTTGGGACCTGGGCACCGTGGTCTTGTCAGACCTCGTCTCCCCTCCTCCGGCATTTTCGACGGACCCCATCGGGTCGCGCAGGGCAACATCCGAGGAGAACGGCACCACCTCCTTGGCACTGCAGATGCCCCAGGTTAAAAAGGGTTCCTTTGTCAAATGGAGCGAGTACATCCCTGAGGGGTGCACCTGCACCGTCCTGGATTCAGACGGGAGCTCTTCGCGACAAACCGCCACAGAGCTGATTTTTCTGTGGTTTGAAGTCCAGTCTTCTCGGGAGCTGAATCCCAAATACAGACTGCACTGTCCGGACCATGTGGATAACCGCAGCCTGACTTTTGACGGAATGGCAGAGGTGGCATTTGGAACCGGCACAAATACATACCATATTGCAGGAGTTGAATGGATGGCTCCACCTACGGAGCACAATGAAATCATGGAACCCCAGCAGATCACGGCAACCACCCCGGCTGCAGCACCAGCTGCCCCGGAAGCCTCAACCGCAAAGGCCCGTGCCCAGACCTCTACAGGTGTGGTGTACGCGGTCCAGTTGTTGGCCAATCACCGCGATTTGCGCCCCGAAGAACTTGTGGAATTCCTTGGTTACACGAAACCGCTGCACATGGAGAGGCTGGACGGTTGGCACAAGTATGTGTCTGACGGACACGAGTCCTACGCCCAAGCACGTTCCTCACGGAATCGAATTTGGGCGACCACAAAAGCACAGGACGCATTTGTGACAGCACAATTGGAAGGACAACGCATTACGGTGCAAGAAGCCCTCCTGCTCTCTAACCAAACCTGGATTCCCTGAACACCATGGCGACCAAGACTACAGACTGGAATTCCTCCGTCCAAGGCTATAAAAACTACCTCGTGCTTGAGCGGGGGTTGAGCAAGAACTCCGTGTTGGCCTACATGCGAGATATTCATCAGTTCAGAGACTTCGCCACCAGCGAAGAAGGGGTCAAGCGTCCCACGGACATCGAGCTGCCCCACGTGGAGCGCTTCTTAGGCCACCTTTATGACAAAGGATTGGCTCGCAACAGCCAAGCTCGTATGCTGAGTGGCGTGCGAAGCTTTTGCAAATACTTGCGCATTGAAGGGGTGATGGATTCTGATCCCATCCATCTCATTCAGGCGCCCAAGCCCGAGCGTAAGCTCCCCGATGTGCTGTCTGTGGAAGAGATTGAAAGCATTATAGGTGCTGTGAACATGAGCCGCAGGGAAGGCGTACGCAACAAGGCCATGCTCGAAGTCTTGTACTCTTGCGGTCTCAGGGTGTCTGAACTGATTGAATTGAAAATGTCCCGGGTCGACCTCATCGACGGTGTGGTCAAAGTTGTTGGCAAGGGCAACAAAGAGCGCGTCATTCCTATCGGACAACAGGCGTGCGACGCCATCGACGACTATTTGAGTCATTACCGGGCGGACGTCATTCCTCTGAAAGGGCACGAAGACACTTTGTTTATAGGACGCCAAGGTCGAGGCATGACACGTCAAATGGCGTTCACCATGCTCAAGCGCAGCGTGATTGCCGCGGGCATTCGCAAAAACGTCAGTCCTCACACCTTCCGACACAGCTTCGCCACGCACTTGATTGAGTCTGGGGCGGACCTGCGTGCTGTTCAGGAAATGCTTGGACACGCGCAGATCAGCACCACGGAGATTTACACCCACTTGGACAGCCGATTCTTGAAGGATCAAGTGACGAAGTTTCATCCAAGAAGCGACAAGGCAGAAGACAACATGGCCGAGTCTGCTGCCGTCGATCAGGAAGTCAGCTGACCTGACTTCCCCCCTATTTTCGAAACATCCCAGGAGGCAGTAGCCTCCTGCAGCATGATCTTCGGTTCATCCAACACTGGAACCGACTGCCCAAGGACGCGCAACGCACTCGTCAAAACGTGAGCTGCGTCGCTCGGGGACACAGGTTGGGCACGGGTTTGCTTGGACAACTTTTGGCCCTGTTCGTTCGTAACCAAAGGAACGTGAACGTACTCTGGCGTGCTTAGATTCAACGCCTGTTGAATGGCCATGTGCGCCGCCGTAGCCGTCCACAAATCCTCGCCCCGAACCACGTGGGTGACACCCTGGGCGGCATCGTCGACCACCACTGCCAAATGATATGCCCAGTGTCCGTCCGCGCGTTTGAGCACAAAGTCACCAAGAACGTCACCTGATACCGCGGACGGCCCTTGGGCCACGTCCAGCCAGCTTTGAACCTCCTTGGGCATGTCGAACCTCCAAGACCTAGGTATTTTGCCTTCTGACAACCCCGCTTTGCATGTGCCTGGGTACAGCCCGTTCATCGATACAGAGGCCAATTCCTTCCGTGTACAGATGCAACCAAATGCACGCCCTTCTAGCTTCAACTCCTCCAAGGCTTCGTCGTACAAAGCGTGCCTTTGGCTTTGGTAGACCACTTCACCGTCCCACGTCAAGCCAAACGCCTCCAAAGTGCGAAGGATGTCGTCTGCTGCCCCAGGCACCTCTCTAGGTGGATCCAAGTCTTCCATGCGGAGCAACCACACCCCATTTCGGGACCGGGCATCCAACCAACTGGCCAGCGCCGCAACCATGGACCCCATGTGCAACCGCCCCGTCGGAGATGGCGCAAAGCGCCCGACGTACGGTTGCTGGGTCATCATCCCCGCACAAGTTTGCGGTACTTGATGCGCTTCGGGCCTTCGTCGCCGAGGCGCTTCTTGCGGTTCTCTTCGTACTCGCTGTAGGTGCCCTCGAACCAGTACGCCTGGCTGTCTCCTTCGAAGGCCAAAATGTGCGTGCAAATGCGGTCCAAGAAATAGCGGTCGTGGCTGATGACCACCGCGCAACCAGCAAAACCTTCGATGCCTTCCTCCAACGCGCGCAATGTGTTTACATCGATGTCGTTCGTCGGCTCGTCAAGCAACAACACATTGGCCTCCGTTTTCAGGGTCATGGCCAGATGCAAACGGTTGCGTTCCCCCCCGGACAACACGCCGCATTTCTTCTGCTGGTCCGAACCATTGAAGTTGAACTTGCTGACGTAAGCTCGGCTGTTGAAGAGCTGGCCGCCAATGTCAATTTGTTCGTTGCCCCCTGACACGACTTCCCACACGGTCTTGTTGGGGTCGATGTCTTGGTGGCGTTGGTCGACGTAGCCGATCTTGACCGTCTCTCCCATGTCAATGGCCCCGCCGTCAGGCATCTCCTCCCCCATCATCATGCGAAACAAGGTGGTCTTTCCTGCACCGTTGGGGCCGATGATTCCCACGATGCCCGCGGGAGGCAATTGGAAGCTCAGTCCTTCCACAAGGAGCTTGTCTCCAAACGCTTTGGTCAAATTGCTCGCCTCAACCACCTTGTTGCCGAGACGCGGTCCGTTGGGAATGGGAATGTTCAAGCGGGCGTCTTTCTCCTTCGTTCCTTCGGCCAACATGCTCTCGTAGTTGTTGATTCGCGCCTTGTTCTTGGCCCGCCGTCCCTTGGGGCTCTGACGAATCCAGTCCAACTCTCGGTCGAGCTCCTTTCTGCGCTTGCTCTCGTGCTTTTCCTCTTGGGCCAAGCGCTTGCTCTTTTGCTCCAACCACGACGCGTAGTTGCCCTCGTAGGGAATGCCTTCTCCACGGTCCAACTCCAAAATCCATCCGGCCACGTTGTCCAAAAAGTAGCGGTCGTGCGTAACGCAAAGCACCGTGCCCTTGTACTGCTCCAAATGTTGCTCCAGCCAGTCAATCGACTCGGCATCCAGGTGGTTTGTCGGCTCGTCCAAGAGCAGCACATCGGGCTGCTGCAACAACAACCGACAAAGCGCCACACGACGGCGCTCTCCGCCACTGAGTTCTGCGATTTTCTGGTCGTCTGATGGACAGCGCAATGCGTCCATCGCGATGCTCAATTTCGTGTCGAGCTCCCATGCATCCAAAGCGTCGATTTTGTCCTGCACTGCTGCCTGGCGGTCCATCAACTTCTGCATTTTATCAGGGTCGTTCAGGATCTCTTCGTCCATGAACTTCATGTTGATCTCCTCGTATTCCTTCAGAACGTCCACAATTTCTTGAGTGCCCTCCTCAACCACCTCGCGCACCGTTTTGGATTCGTCCAATTCCGGTTCCTGCGACAAGTAACCGACCGAGTACCCCTCGGACCACACCACCTCTCCTTGGAAAGCGTCGTCCAACCCCGCGATGATCTTCATCACAGTGGACTTTCCCGCCCCGTTGTTTCCGATGATGCCAATTTTGGCCCCGTAAAAGAACGACAGGTAAATGTCCTTCAAGATGTGCTTGCCGGTGGGGGTCGTCTTGTTGACCCGCACCATGCTGAAAATGACTTTTTTGTCGTCAGACATGGGTAGAAATGGATTGCAAAATGAAAGGCCCGTTCAGCCTTGGACGAAGTTAGGCCTTGGCTTCGCCACGAACCAAAGTCAGCAAGGTGATTTCAGGCGGCATGCCCACCCGACCTGGAAAACCCAGCACCCCAAAGCCCCTGTTGACATGCAGGTATTGGCTGCCCTCCAAGTACAGTCCCCCCCAACGCTTGTAAGAGATGGACGAAGGCGACCACTTGATGCCAAGCCAGGGAATTTCAATGCCCATCTGCATCCCGTGCGTGTGTCCACTCAAGGTTAGCTCGACCGGGGCGCGGTTCTCCATGACGCCCAACTCATAATGGGTAGGGTCGTGGCTCATCAGAACGGTGAACCGTTCCTCGGCGCCGCTGTTGTCCAACGCCTTATCCAAGTCCCCACTTTTGCGGAACCCTTTGCCCCAATTCTCCACACCGGCCAAGACCATCGATTCACCGTCTTTGGTCCACACCACATGGTCGTTGTCGAGCATCGTGAAGCCCATGTCTCGTTGGTGCCGCTTCAATTGGGCGATGCTCGCCGCACGTTGGTCGTCAGAGAAGGGGCCGTAGTCCGCATAATCGTGGTTTCCCATGACGCTGAACTTTCCCAAAGGCGCTTTGATCTTGGCGAATGCATCTACCCAAGGGGTGGCCTCATCTGCCAACTCGTTCACGAGGTCTCCAGTAAACAACACGGCGTCTGGCTGCAGTGACTGAACCTTGTCCAACGCGGCCAATACCGGCTCCGGGGTGCCGTCAAACGACCCAAGATGGGCGTCGCTCAACTGCACCAACTTCAACCCATCGAACGCCTCAGGCACGTTCGGATGCGACAACTTGATGTCTCGCACTTTGTACGCGTACTTCCCTTTCGTGATGCCGTACCCCATGCCAAAAAAAGCTGCAGCACCCACGCCTTGAGCAAGGTGATTCAAAAACGATCCCCGGGCCATCGCCCCTTTCGCAGGTTCTCCTCTCACCTTCAACCAAGTCCAGACCCCCGCGGAACGCAACTCATCCACCAACTGAATGGCCACCACAAAGAACTTGGGAATGGTCAAGGCGAAGGTGCCTCCCAGGATTGTCTTCAACAGCACCGGATGCGTGCCTCGCCACGTGGGCCACATGAAAAAGGCCGCCAAAAATGCGGTCCAGACCACCACATGAACAGCCCACCACCCCTTTCGAGCTGCCTTCCACCACCTTTTGGACCTGTATGCCTTCCAAAGAGCGCGGTACGTGAAGAACTCCATCACGAAGAAAAAAAGCGACACGAAAGTGAGGCCGATGAGCAGGCGTTCGAGCATATGCAAAAGTACCCGCGTTCAGGCCGGTTTGTTCACCCTGTGGCCAACAATTCCGAAAGGTCTTCCTTCGAGGAATGAAGAGGCAATTCGTGGATCTCGCCTCCTCGAATCAAGGCCAGCGAACCCTTGGCCAGGGTGGCCTCTGATTGGGCTTGCGACCAACGTTCAACACCCCACAAGTCGTGGGTGGCCATCAACACGCCTCCCCCTCGTTCCACATGAACGTCCAGCATGCTCCAAAGCCGACGCTGGGCCTGCACGTCAAGAAAAGCAGTCGGCTCGTCCAACACCAACCACCGGTTCGACTGAAGCATGGCCCGCGCCACCATCACCTGTTGAGCTTGCCCGTCGCTCAATTCAGACAGCCTAGACTTGGCCAGGTCCATCAGGTCGGGATGCCAAGCTCGAACCTCCTCAGGATGGCCCGAAAGCGCCCAAACTTCTTCCACCGTCAAGCCGACTTGATGCGGCGGCCGCGAGGACACAAAGGCAATGGACTTCGTCCAAGTGCTTCTGTCCTCAGGTCGGATTCCTTGGTCGTCGTTGGACATCGAGATGTCACCCGACTGGGCGGGAAGCGCATTCGCCAGCGTACGCAACAACGTGGATTTTCCCGCGCCATTGCCACCCAAAAGAAGGTGCATTCCTCCCGCCTTCCAAACGTGGGTAAGCGGCCCAAGAAGCGCGTTTGTCCGGCTGTGTCCCACAACCAAATTCACTGCGTTCAAATTCATGACCAATCGTGGGTTCGTTTCCACAACACAGCCAACACCACGGGCGCCCCAAACAAGGCCAAAACTGCGTTTAGAGGCCAATGGGAAGCCACAGCGTCTGTGACCCGCACCACACCATCCGCCAACAACCCAAGGATTCCGCCCCACATGGCCACGCCTCCCATCATGGCGCGGTGGCTTCTGGCCTTGCTGAAAAATCTGTGCACGTGGGGCGTGGCCAAGCCCAAGAACGCAAGGGGTCCACACAGCGACGTGACCCAGCCCACCACAACCCCAGACAGGAGGAGAAGCTCCCCTTGAAATTGAGCCTGAGGCACACCCATGGTTCTGGCCATGTCTTCACCAAGCGTCCAAGTGTCCAACCAGCCAGAGCGTCGAACCAACCAAAGGGCGCAAATCAAAACAAGGGCAACCATCGACCCCGCCTGCCACATGGTGGACTTGCCAAACGTGCCCATCCCCCAAAAAGTGAAGGTTTGAAGAGATTCAGCCGACGCCGACGCCTGCAACAAGGTTACAGCAGATCCCACCGCGTAGCTCACCATCAAACCAAACACCAAGGTGGTCACTGGGGATGCAAATCGCTTGGCTGCGCCAGCAATCATGAGCAACACCACCAAACACCCTGCAGAAGCAGCGATCCATGTGGGCATGGTCACCCCAGTGAGCACGGCCAGTGCCACGCCCAGCGACCCTCCCGATGTGATTCCCAGCACTCCCGGCCCAGCAAGGGGATTCCTGAACCAAGTTTGGAGCAACATCCCAAGCCATCCAAGCAACACCCCTGCAGCCAGGGCGGTGAGCGCCCTGGGAATCCGCACCTCCCAGAGGACTGTGGTGTGGAGTGACGACGGTGTGCCCGTTCCCAACAGCGCATCCCACCAACCCGAACCGTCCATGGGCACCTCCCCCAACCTCATGTGCAGGCACGCCAGACAGGCCAGGGTGAGGCAGGCGCACGCAAAGGCCAACTGAGGTCGAAGGTTCACGGCGTTGGCATGGGTTTGAAAGTTTCATGTGGTCCAATGCCACCAAACTGCATCGTCGAAATGAGGTCTTCCAGGATGATTTCAGGTTGCACCACAAGCGCCCCAAAGTAGTCGTGCTTGGCGGTGTTGCACACCCACACCTCGTCCGTCGCGTCCAACAGCGCCTGGTGCTTGGGATCTTGGGCCAGCAGGTCAGATACGGTGAAGGAATCAGGGTCGTGAACCACCATCATCCACAAGTCGCATTGCGCAGCGTGTTCCAAAACCTGCTCCAAACCCAGCGCCACATTGCTGTTTTGGTCCTCTTGGGTCAGGGCATACTGACCACCGGCGTCTTCGACCCAACGGGCGACAAACGTGTTTTGGCCTGGGGCATGCCAAACCCCATCCGCCACACTGCCCATGAGGACAGTCGGCTCTTGCGACCCGACCCCGTGCTGGCCGGCAAAGGCCTCGTAACGGTCACGCACTTGCATGTATGCTTGAGCCCCTGCCGCTGAATCTCCCAACATCCACGCCAGCGGAACCATCCATTCTGCACGTCCCAAGGGGTGGGCCTCCAAGTATTCTGTGACGGGGACAAGCGGCCAGCCTCGGGTGGACAAATCGTATGCGGGGCTGCCCAAGACCAACCCCGGAGACAAGGCCTCCATGAGCTCCACATTCCACCCGCCATCGCCTGCCAGATCCACCACGGCCTGTTGGATGGCGTGATCGCGTACCAGACCTTCTGCAAGGTAGCTCAGTGAATTGCAACCCAACCATCGGTCCAAGCCCACTCCTGCATGGAGCAAGTGGGCATGGGTGGTGCTGGAAGTGACCACCCCAGATTCAGGGGCCAAAGCGACGCAAGGAATCTCCAAGGCTTCTCCCTGCCAATTCCCGTGCACCACAGCGCACAAGGCCTTGCGCGAGCGCGGGTTGGACAACAACAACGTCACTTGTCCAGCGCTGTTCAAATGCCACGAATGTCCTTGGGCGTGTTGGGGGGCATCGAGGTCTGTCCAAGCAAGACGAAGGTTGGAAGAGGCCACTGTTTGGCACCCCAAAAGCCCCAAACAGAGCAGCGCGGCGCCCAACGTCACAGCCATCAAGGTTTGCCTTCTCACAAGACCAAAGGTAGGAGCCTTGAAGTACCTTCGAGTCATGGCATCCCAAAACGACCTGGCGCGGAACCTCAATGAAGACCGAATGCGCATGCGCGTGGCCGACTTGGAGCGGTTGCTGGCCGACGTTCGCCTAGGGGGAGGCCAAGCTCGAATCGACAAAGAGCACGCCAAAGGAAAATGGACCGCTCGCGAGCGCCTCAACAAGCTGTTCGACCCAGGTTGCGAGCGCCTGGAGATTGGCGCGTTGGCTGGCCATGGGATGTACGAGGAGGAAGGCGGATGTCCTTCAGGCGGTGTGGTGGTGGAGCTCGGTCGCATCCACGGCAAACTGTGCCTGGTCGTGGCCAACGACGCGACGGTCAAGGCCGGAGCGTGGTTCCCAATCACAGGAAAAAAGAACCTTCGCGCCCAGGAAATCGCCCTGGAGAACCGGTTGCCGATCATCTACTTGGTGGACAGCGCCGGGGTGTACTTGCCTATGCAAGACGAAATCTTCCCGGACAAAGAGCACTTTGGCCGAATGTTCCGGAACAACGCCAAACTGTCGTCCGCAGGCATCCCACAAATTGCCGCAGTGATGGGAAGTTGCGTTGCCGGTGGAGCCTACCTCCCCATCATGAGCGACGAAAGCATCATCGTGGAAGGCACAGGCTCCATTTTCCTCGCGGGAAGTTACCTCGTGAAGGCCGCCATCGGCGAAGACATCGACAACGAAACCCTAGGCGGGGCCCAAACCCACGACGAGATTTCTGGCGTGACC
Organism: Flavobacteriales bacterium UBA7382; assembly: GCA_002469765.1. Taxonomy (GTDB): domain Bacteria; phylum Bacteroidota; class Bacteroidia; order Flavobacteriales_D; family Sanyastnellaceae; genus UBA11663. Next base: position 13,072 of record DKNS01000095.1, read on the forward strand.
GATTACAGGTGCGCCAACGAAAAGGAGGCTCTGGCACACATCCGGAAGCTGGCCTCGCACTGGGGCGACCTGGGAGCCAAAGCTGGATTCCAACGAGACGCTGCCATGTCGCCTGCTTCCCAGTCCATATGCGGGATCTTGCCCGACGCCCGGACTGAACCCTACAACACGCGTGACCTTCTCGAAGCGCTTGTGGACCAAGACAGCTTCACGGAATACAAATCAGGCTATGGCAAGACCCTGGTGTGCGGGTACGCGCGCATCGACGGATGGAGCGTGGGCATCGTGGCCAACCAGCGCACCGTGGTCAAGAGCAAGAAGGACGGCCTCCAATTTGGTGGGGTGATCTACTCCGACAGCGCAGACAAGGCCGCGCGTTTCGTCATGACCTGCAACCAGCGCAACGTGCCACTGGTGTTCTTGCAAGACGTCACCGGCTTCATGGTCGGGTCCAAATCGGAACACGGCGGCATCATCAAGGACGGCGCCAAAATGGTCAACGCCGTCGCCAACAGCGTGGTCCCGAAGTTCACCGTCGTTGTGGGCAACAGCTACGGTGCCGGGAACTACGCCATGTGCGGCAAGGCTTACGACCCAAGACTCATCGTCGCCTGGCCTACCGCGCGAATGGCGGTGATGGGCGGCACCCAAGCGGCCAAGGTCTTGTTGCAAATCGAAAAGGCCTCCTTGAAGAAAAAAGGGCAAGCCCCTTCAGAAGCCGAAGAGCAAGAACTCCTGGACACCATCACAAGCCGCTACGACGAACAAACCGAACCCGTGTACGCTGCAGCGAGAATGTGGGTGGACGCCATCATCGACCCCAACCACACGCGGTCTTGGATTTCGATGGGCATTGAAGCCGCGAACCAGGCGCCTGCCGACGCCGCTTTTAGGCTGGGGGTCATGCAAACTTGATTGAACCGACAATGAAGAATCCCCCCCTCTTCCTTCTCCTCTGGATTTTGACGTCCTCTGTGGCGTGGTCTCAGACGAAAACCCAAACCAAGTTGATGCGGGACAATCCTGCAGCCTATGCGCTCTACCACGGCGATGGCTCCCCGGCCAAATGGACTGATTTGGTGGCAGAGGCTGCTGGAGCCGATGTGGTGTGCTTTGGAGAATTGCACGACGACGCAGTCATGCACTGGCTGGAACAGGAACTCGTGCGAGACCTTTTGGCTCAAGGAACAATACCCAACTTGGGAGCTGAGATGTTTGAAGCGGACGACCAGCTCGTGGTCGACGAATATCTCGCAGGGGTCGTCAACCTGGACAAACTCGAGGCGGCGGCCAACCTTTGGCACAACCACGCCACGGACTACCATCCTCTTTTGGACTTGGCCAAAGAGCATGGATTGACCATGACCGCAACCAACGTGCCTCGGCGCTACGCATCGTGGGTTTACAAACACGGCCTCAACGGCCTTGAAGACCTTTCAGCTGACGCCCGGGCCTACTTGCCATCGCTGCCCGTGGCCTACGACCCTACTCTGCCTGGGTACGAGGCGATGTTGGCCATGGCCGGAGGACACGGTGGAGAAACCCTCCCTATGGCGCAGGCCATCAAGGACGCCACCATGGCGCACTGGATTCTTCAAACCCGCACAGAAGGACAGCCTTTCGTGCATGTCAACGGGTCTTACCACAGCCAAGATTGGGAAGGCATTGTGTGGCACCTCCGCCATGCCAATCCGGAATTGAATGTCCTCACCCTCCATGGCGAGACCCAAGTCGACGTTTGGGTGCCGGACAGCTCGGCCTTGAACAGGGCCGACTTTCTTCTGCTGACCCAAGCTCAGATGACCCGCACCCACTGATTTTTCAAACTTTCTGACCCCTTGACCATGACATCCCTTCGATTCCTCGCTGTCGTTGCCGTTGCTTCCCTTGCCGCAGGTTGCGCGCCGACCCCTCCTGCCGGCCAAACCGACGTCGCCGGTGTGCCACAGACGTTTTACGGCTCTGTCATCGATACGCAAGGTGCGCTCGAAGCCCAGTTCGTACGAGAGGCTCTTTCGGAAGAAGGAAGGGCGTCCCTGACGTTCGAGGGGGAGGTCACCGCGACCTGCGCCAAGAAAGGATGCTGGATGAACGTGGCCTCAGGAAGCGACACCGTGTTTGTCCGATTCCTGGACTACAGCTTCTTTGTGCCAACCGACGGCGCCGAAGGAAAACGCACGGTCGTCCAAGGAGAAGCGTTCTACGACACCTTGACCGTGCCCATGTTGAAGCACTATGCAGAGGACGCTGGCAAGAGCCAAGCAGAAATCGACGCCATCAGAGAACCGGAGTTGCGCTTGGCGTTCACCGCAACTGGCGTCATGATCGAGGGCTGAGATGAAGACTTTGGTGACGTACTCCTGCTGCTTGGGCTTGGTCCTGGCGCTTGGATGTACCACAGACCGTGCTCCTTCGTCCATGAATGCTCGGTTGGCCCCGAGTCAACCCAACGGGTTGTCTGAGTTGGCAGGCACCATGGTCGCCATGGACGACCAATTGGCACACATCCTGAGGAACATGGACCAAGTCGGGTTCTCCTGGGAAGGCCAATCGTTGGATGCCCACAGCCTGCTCGACCGTCATCCCACCGACGCCACGATGGTCAACGGCCATTTTGAGGACCACGCACCTCTGTACCGCCAAGCCATCGCGCAATTCAACGCATCCCCGAGTGCGCAAGCATTCAACCATGTGGTGGACGCCTGCAAAAACTGCCACCTGGGCACGTGCCCAGGCCCGTTGGAACGGATTGAAAAGCGACGGGTCGCAAGCGGCGCAGCAAAACGCCGCTGAACATCACATCAACGTGTCTTGAAGCATGGCCAAGTGGGCCTTCATGCCTTCCAACAATGGCGCAATGCCCTGCTTGGAGGCGTCGCCCAGGGCTTCGCCCACAATGACTTGGGCCTCGAGTAAATCCTTTTCGTCCTGCACGGTTTCCAATTGCTCCAACAGCGTGGCACCCTCCATGGCCTGCTTGAAATCTCCTTGACAAGCCACTTCAACCACCAACGTCAACCGGCCATCGCACATGAAGCCACTGCTCCACAGGCATTGGAGGATGTCTCCGGCCACATGGGCCAATTTGGGGTCAGCAAGGCCGTCCAAGAAAATGTCTTCCGCCGCTGACAGTTTCATGGAGGAAAGCATGCTCAGCATTTCTTCCCGCAAGGCGTCGTCCTTGCGGGCTGCAAAGGCCTCGAGCAATGGACGAATGGACGCTTGGGTTCCTTTGTCGTGAATCGTCTTCAAGGCTTTGGACACCACCCCGTCCTCCTTGCTTGTCAACCCCAATATGTGCTTGCTCATGGCTGAAAATTTCAGGATGCAAAGGAAGGGGGAAAACCCGCTTCATCGCAAAATCTCAGCACCTCTGCCGTCATCATGGCGGTGGCCCCCCAAAGGACTGTCCCCCCAACATCCCAGCCCGGGGACATGAATGTGCCGCGACGTTCCTCAAAACGCTTCATGGGCCATGTTTCCCCAGAACGCGGCAACCCCGACAAGGGGGTGACCAAAATGTCGGCCACCTCAGTCGGCTCTTTGACAAAGTTGGGCAACCAATCCACCACCGCCAAAACGGGCTGCACCCAAAACGAACTTGGGGGGATGTACAACGGCGTCATGGCCCCCACCAAGTGTGCCTCGTCCAAAGCCACCCCCACTTCCTCCTGACATTCTCTGAGGGCCGTTCGAACCAGGTCTGTCCCGTCCGAAGCCTCTTCCGCCCCGCCGGGGAAAGAGAGCTGGCCGCTGTGGGGTGAGCCATCTTGGGTGCGACGCATGAACACCAAGGACCACTGGCCTTCGACATTGGGACACAGCAACGCGACCACCCCGGCACGACGCGCAGCACGATCCTTGGTCATGCCTTCCATGGGTCGCCCTGGGGGACACGCCAATTTCTGGGCCGACCAACCTGGCAATCTATGAGACGCCATATGGCCGCGAAGAAGCTTCCAGGCAGCCCCTTCTGTTCGTTCAAAATCCCGAGACATGTTGCAAAGGAACGCACGGATGAAGGCCGTTTCTTTGCCGCATGAAGATTCACCTGCTCGACGCAGACCTCCACTTCCCTCCCGTGTCCGCCGCAGGCGACCATGGGCTGCTTGCGGTTGGAGGTGATCTTTCTCCCGCACGTTTGATGGCCGCCTATGAACACGGCACCTTCCCTTGGTTCATGGAGGATGAGCCCATCATGTGGTGGGCGCCGCCTGAGCGTGCGATTTTGCCTGTGCAAGGGTTGAAGGTGACCAAGAGCATGAGGAACATCCTCAATCGTCAGCCCTTCAAGATCACCATGGACCGTTGCTTTGAAGAGGTGGTTCGGAATTGCCAGAATGCCCCTCGCGAGGGCGAAGGCACCTGGATTACTGACGACATCGTGGACGCATACGTCGCCTTGAATCAACTCGGCGTGGCCCACTCAGTGGAGACCTGGCACAACGACGAGCTGGTGGGCGGCCTCTATGGGGTTTCCTTGGGACGGATGTTCTTTGGCGAGAGCATGTTTTCCACCCAGTCCAACGCGAGCAAGGTGGCCTTCATTCAATTGGTACGATGGCTCACTTTGAATGGGTTTGGGCCTGTCGATTGCCAAATCATGAACCCACACCTCGCCTCTTTGGGTGCCGTGCCGTGGCCGCGGGCGCAATTTCAAACCCAATTGAACCTGTTCCTTCATGCCGCCCCCACCTTGAAAGGTCCTTGGACCCCACACGAACACCAGTTGAACGGATGACCGTCAAAACATCACGGGATGCCATTCAACCGCGCCATCGCGCCACATGGGCCAAGTGGCTTGTGATGCGGGGGCTTCAATTGCGCGGATGGCGCGTTCGCGGAAGGTTTCCAAAACCATTTTGGCGCACCCTTGTTGTGGTCCATGCCCCACAAGCCTGGCAGAATACTTGGGCGACGTGGTTGTATCCTGTGCAGTCCATCCAGGTCAACCCCGATTGTGACGAACACATCCTTATGCACGCGTGGTCTTCTGGACATTGCGTCGTCTTTCAGACCGACGGCACCCCAGTCCAATTGGCGCAGGCCCAAGCTTGGGCAAAATCCTGCGGAGCACGCATTACCCTGTGTGCCTGGGAATCCCAACGGAGGTTCTTTCACGTCCACGCTCCCTTCAAACCGTCGAAGCACGCGGAACGTGACGTGCACTACATGTCCCGATACTTCAAGTATTTCCTGCACACTTCTGCTGATTATGAGTGAGTTGGAAAAGCTATCCACAGGTTGTTCACAATCTCAGAAAACCCGTTGAAAACCCGTGAACAACGGGGGGGCACCTTTTTCCACAGCTCCAGAGGAAAAGTCCTTTCTTGCTGTTCAAATCTCTCATCAACCAAACGCCTGCAACCATGAAATCCTTGGACAAATACGACCACATGATTCTCGACATCATTCACATGCACAAGGTTGAGAACCAATGTCACATCCGTTTGGCCGTGCTGGAGCGCAACTTCTGGAAGCGCATTGAAGAAGACACCGACTTGCACGTGGGCAAAGCGCGCATAGGTGAACGCATCACCAACTTGTACTTGGACGGGCTCATCCAAAACAAGGATGGTTACGCCTTGACCAAGAAAGGTCGTGAGCAATTGGCGCTCGCCCCATGGAAGCAAGAGGCCATCCAAAGCTGACACCTCATAAGCCGGACACAAAAAAGGCGATCCCGACAGATCGCCTTTTTTGATGCCCCGAAGTGGGTCAAACTTAGAAGTGGGGTCTCACTTCTCGTTCAAGACTC
>DKNS01000095.1:19185-23875 GCA_002469765.1 Flavobacteriales bacterium UBA7382
TCTTTCCAGTAAGCCAACTTGCTCTCGTCGCGAACAGTGATGACGGTACGACGGTCCAGGCGAACCTTGATGTTGGGTTGCAATTCTTTGGCGGACTTTTTTCTTCTGGCCATGTTTAAAGGTCTTTTCCCATTAGGATGCTGCTAGATAACTCCTTTTGAGCCAAAAAAGTTGCGTTGTGTTCAAAAACTCAAAGACCACGTTAAGGAATCTTGACTTTGTGGCCCGTTTGTACTCAGGAAGCACGGGGCACCAGCCTCCCTGCGAACCACGCGATGTAGACGTAGCAAAGCATGGGCAAAAGGAAAGCCATCTCGAAGCTCCCGCCATCCGCCAAGGCTCCCACAGCTGGCGGGATGAACGCTCCACCCACAATGGCAGTGCAAAGCAAACCGGAGCCCTGTGGCTTGCCTTCTCCCAGGTCTTCAATGGCCAGGGTAAAAATGGTCGGGAACATGATGCTGTTGAAAAACCCCACGCCCAGCAAGTACAACAACGCGATCACACCAGACGACGAGATGGACACACCAATCAACACCACCGCGCACAACCCAGCCACCATCAACAACCGAGAGGGTGAAACCCATCTCATCAACCCGGAGCCGGCAAATCGACCCAACATGGCCCCACCCCAGTAGAAGGTCAACAAAGCGCCCAACACCCCCTTGGCGTCTAGTCCTGATACGTCGATGCCCTTGATGAATGCGGCCACGCCAGCCATGGCGCTCAGCACTCCATTTGACTGGATGTCCTCCAAAATATCCAACGAGAGGCCGTAACTGACCATGTAAGAGCCCAGAGCCACCTCCGCCCCGACGTACACGAAAATGGCCAAGGCTCCAAAACGCAATTTCTTGTTCTGGAACACTTGGGAGTAGTCCGTTTTGGGCTTCCCGTCTTGGCTGCCCAAGATTTTGGGTAGCTTGATGACACCCACAACACCTGCCAGCAAGAAAAAGGCCAACGCCAGCATCACAAAGGGCACCTGCACGGCCGACGCCTCTCCGGCAAAATAGGCCTGGCGATCGGCATCAGCCAGAGCTTCAATCGCATCGCCACTCAATATTTGGTCCCCAAGCAAAAAACTTGCAGCCACCACAGGCGCGACGGTCGTCCCAAACGAATTGAAAGCCTGGGACAAATTGAGCCTTGCCGAAGCCGACTCGTCTGGACCGAGGACACTGATGTAAGGGTTGGCGGCAACCTGCAGAATGGTGATGCCCCCTGCAACCACAAAGAGCGCCAGCAAAAACAGAGGGTACAACCGCGTGGCTGCTGCTGGATAAAACAACAGACAACCCAATCCGGCAGTGGCCAATCCCACCAAAATGCCTTTTTGATATCCAATCTTCGAGATCAAATTTCCACCAGGAATGGAAAGCAGCCCGTATGCCGCGAACCAAGCGAACTGAACAAGCCCAGCCTGGAGAAACGTCAATTCGAACACGTCCTTCAAACGCGGAATCAGCGCATCCACCAGAACTGTGATGAATCCCCACATGAAAAACAACGAGGTGACTGCCACGAAGGCGCCTCGCAAGTTGCGGCCAGCACTGGAATGGGTCATGAGAAAGGTGTTAAGGTGTAAAGGTGTTATCGCATCAAGTGGACGAAGCCACGGAACTCTTGGGCATCGGTGTCGAAGCCAGCAGCCTTGATCACCCAATGGTACACATCGTTGGGCGCGTAGTGAGTGCCCCCGTCCACATCGCCCAGCCAAGCAGCATCCATGTCGGTGCTGTGGTAGACTTCTTCGCCCCAACGGTTGTAGATCCAAATCTCAAACAACCGAACCTGACGCCCCGTGATTTCCAAGGCATCGTTCAAGCCATCGTTGTCCGGAGTGAACGCTGTTGGGATGTAAAACAACACATCACCATAAATGTCCATCACCGCATCGTCAGAACAGCCGATGTTGGTCGTGACATAGACCTTGGTCTCGTATTGGGACAATCCATCGTATGTATGAGTCGGTGCGCGCTCGTAAGCCACGTTGCCGTCCCCAAATTCCCACACGTAGAAGTACGCTCCTTCAAAAGGCTCCAAGGGGTCGGTCAGCACATCAAACGCATACGTGTCGTCGCCTAGACTCTCTCGCACGATGGTCGTCTTGACCGTCTGCACATCCACCTTGGTGGAGGCAAACTCCGTGTAATCACAGTTGTCGACAACCACCACTTCGTACTCCGTGCTTTCCTCCGGGTCCACGACATGCACCAAATCCTCGTCTGTGAAATCGTCCCACTGAATTTGGTATGGTGGCTGACCACCCTCAATCTCGAGTTCCATGACCGCAGCTGCGCCGTTGCACAACAATGTGTCGTTGGGCATGGTGAGCTCGATGGCGTCGTAAGGCACTTCGAAGAGTCCTTGCAGATAGATTTCCCGGCCACAGCCATCTTCCATGTAGACCTCCATCAACGAGCTGGTCAAGGATTGATACGTGATACATTGGTCCGAGCCAAAATCCACCCCGTTGATTGTCCAATTGTAATCGACGGGCGGATAGGCATAGGCCGGGTCCTGAATCAACTCGATGCACACTTCTTCCGATTGGTCGCATGGCACCGTCACCAAATCGGGCATGGTTGCTTCAAAAGGAGGCGTGTCGTAAATGATGATGGTGATCTCGCTTTCGATGGTCCCGCTGGTCACTTTCAAATAAAGCGTCTCAGTCCCTTCGTCGATGTCGTCTTGAGGCACCTCGAAGGTCAGGGAAATGCCGTACTCCCCAACAGGAACAGCGGCCGAAGAAGGCAATCCAAGCAGGTCCTCATCCAAGGTGGCTTCCGAACCTGTCGCCGCTGTCAGGTTAAACGGAAAAGGAAAGAGCGAGGACACCGCACAAGGCCTACTGATGGTGATTGTGGCAGGGCCACAGTCCTCCCATGCGCAATAGATGATTTGGTCGTCATTGGGGTCTGGGTCACACTCGGGAGCTGCTTGCGACTCATACGTGGTCGGAATGGGAGACCCAAAACTCCCTTCTTCCAAAATCACCACAGAGTCCAAAATGGTGTCAGTGCCATCGCCAATGGCCAGCTTGATATGGTAAGTCTCTCCACAAATGACGGGATACACCGCAGTCAACACCGTCGTGTACCCATTCATGCACACATCGTCGGGCGCCTCATTCAAAATGTAGTACTCCGCATTCAGGGCCCCATTGACAGAGCTGATGGTGATCGGCAGTTCAGGGTCAGAATCTGGAACGTTGGCGATGTTGATCGCCTGGCCAGGAAACGCACCAGGCGCATCGTACGGCCCGTTGATGCCCGCTCCTGAGAGGAAAAAGGCGAAAATGTCGTTGTATTGGGTGTTCTCCCAGGCTTCGTATTCGCTGGACCCAAAGACGTAATTGAACGACACGTAGTCGCCAGCAGGATCAAAATCAAACTCCAGCACACACAAGTCGTTCACGCTTGTCACGGAGAAGGCCTGCCCGATGAGGGAAGGCACGCCGTTTGCAATGTCCAACAGATCATTGTCGGTAGGGTTCCCTCCGGTGCAATTCGTGCATCCTGTCCCAGCACAAAATGCATCTGCAGCGTTGCCTGAACTCAACACCAAACCACCATCGATGGGGAAACCCACATCATCCCCACCAGTCATGTAGCCTACTTGTTCTGGAGAGCCTATGAAATTAATGTTTGTGGCGCTGACCCCTTCTCCAAGCAACACATCGTTGACATACTGTTCGAAGGTCAAGCTTTGGTCAACATCCACCTGCCCCAACGCACCCATGGGAAGCATGGCCATCAGGCACAGCAGCGGGCAAAGTGAAAAGGTCTTCGGGGCGCGGTTGGAATGATCGGGCATGGCAGGAAGTCAACTCTGCCGACAAGATACAAGAAGAAGTGGAGTGAGGGGACTCCTCAGTTTTGATAGTCCACGAGGGATGCAGAGAGCTTTTTCCTGGCGTGAAAGATGCGAGATTTCACGGTGCCCATGGGAATCTCCATTTCCGCCGCAATCTCATCGTAGTGATAGCCATCCAGAAACATGGTAAAGGGCTTTCGGAAGTCGAGCTTGAGTTCATTGATCGCCCCCAAGATGTCCGATTGGTTGATTTCTGTGGTCACCGTGTCCACCCGATAGTCCTGACTTGCGTTGATGAAGTATTGATTCTCAGTGCTGTCGAGGACCGTATTCTGGAATTTCTTGCGCTTGTAATTGTTGATGAATATGTTCCTCATGATGGTGTACAACCACCCTTTCATGTTGGTCCCTTCTTTGAAATTGTTCTTGTAACGCAGGGCCTTTACCATGGTGTCTTGGACCAAGTCGTCGGCGTCAGGACCGTTGCGAGTGAAACCAAGGGCGAAGCGGCGTAAGAAGTCAGACTGGCTGACGAGGAGTTGGTTGAATTCGAGAGTGCTCATCACAAATCGTTTTTGTTTAACGAACTGAAGCAAAGATTAAACAAAACTCTCCTCGCGCCAAATTTCTGTTCAATGTTTATCAAAAAACATTCAACATTTTTTCAGGAAATCCTGATAATCAATAATTTAAATGTAGCTCAGAATGGAGGATTCAGTGCAGAATCTTCTGCACCAGGCTCCCTCCGTCCGTGTGAACGGTGGTGTTTGCCCCTCCGGTGGCGTCCTTGAACACGGCTCCACCGAGGTGAAAAGTCACTTCGGTGTCTGCGAAGGTTCGCTCAATACGGTCGACATATTCCTGTGCTTGA
>DKNS01000185.1:0-963 GCA_002469765.1 Flavobacteriales bacterium UBA7382
AACCAGCTGAGCTAAGGAGGAATTCGAGGACGGCAAAAATACGTCAGTTGGCATAGCCAAGCAATACCTTAGCGGAAAATCCCCAATTCCCCTTTTTCATGTCTGTTCTTACCCTTGGCACCGTGGCGTTTGACACCATCGCCACCCCCTTTGGAAACTCAGGCAAAGTTGTGGGGGGCGCCGCGAGCTACATCGCCCTGGCGGTGAGCCACTTCACAAACCAACAACACCTGGTGAGCGTCGTCGGGGAGGACTTTCCCCAACCCTTCCTTGACGAATTGCGCAAGCGTGGCGCAGGCCTTGACGGGTTGACCCAAGTGAAGGGGGGTGAAAGCTTCCACTGGTCAGGCAGCTACCACAACGACATGGTGGGACGCGACACCTTGGCGACGGACCTCAATGTGCTGATTGGCTGGGAGCCTGCTGTGTGTGAGGCGGGCGCCAAGGCGGATTTTGTGATGCTGGGCAACCTGGACCCCGAGGTTCAGCTCAATGTGTTGGACCAAATCAAAACCCCCAAGCTCGTGGTGCTCGACACCATGAACTTTTGGATGGACGTGGCCCTCGACAACCTAAAAAAGGTCATTGGGCGCGTGGACGTGCTCACCGTCAACGACGAGGAGGCGCGGCAACTGACCGGCAAACATTTCTTGCCGCAAGCGGCCGAGGCCATTCACGCCATGGGACCCACGACCGTGGTCATCAAGAAGGGAGAGCACGGTGCGCTCATGTTCCACCAAGGCGAAGTCTTTTTTGCGCCGGCCTACCCGCTTGACAAGGTCGTTGACCCCACTGGGGCTGGAGACACATTTGCGGGCGGCTTCGTCGGGTACCTCGCGGCACGGGCCTCGGCCACAGGCATCACCACGTGGGAAGACATGAAGCAAGCGGTGACCGTGGGGTCTGTGATGGCCAGCTTCACATGCGAGGCATTTGGCACGGATCGGCTGGCGTCGTTGGACG
>DKNS01000185.1:1280-5050 GCA_002469765.1 Flavobacteriales bacterium UBA7382
TCGTTGGACGTCGAGACGCTGCGGACCCGCCACGACGCGTATTTGATGTTGACGGCTTGTGGGGACGTGGTTTGGCCTCAGGGTTGAATCCCCAACCACGGACGAGGGTCGACAGCCCTGCCTTGAACCCACCACTCGAAGTGCAAATGCGGCCCGGAGGTCCACTCTCCCGTGTTGCCCACAAGCCCCACTGCCTCCCCACCTGCGACAAGGTCGCCTTGGATTTTGAGCAAGGAGGCGCAGTGTTTGTAAATGGAGACGCGTTCCCCGCGGTGCTGCAAAACGAGCGTGTAGCCGGTTTCCACGGTGTAGGTGCTGAAGAGTACGGTGCCGTCGTCCACCGCCTGGATGGGGGCCCCTTCAGCGGCCGCCAGGTCCACCCCGAGGTGGCCAATACCGACGTCCAACTCGTCGGACAGGGTGCCCGCAACAGGAGGGTATCGGAACCCTGTGCCTGAGGCGCTTCCTCGCTCTGATCTCCGCTGAAGCGCAAACCGATCCTCCGCGAGAACCTGGCTGCGGAGTTGGGTTTCGTGGGGTCCTGCGGCAAGGAGTTCAGGGTCGAAGTCAGCAAAACCCTTGTCGCTGGAGTGCCAGTCTGAGGCACCCGAACCTTGGAGGAATTCGACGGCGCTGTTGTCGCCCGACAGGGCGTGACGTAGGGCTTGAACGACTTGGCCATTGCGTTCGAGGATGACCGTCAAACTGTCGGCCAAGGACCGGGTGGCCGCCATGTCTTCCCGGGTTTGCGTGGCCACGTAGCCCGGCACAACCCATTCGCGCATTTGGGTTCGCGCCACGGCGAGGTACGTCAACCCCACCGCCAGGGCCAACACCCCGACCGTCATCCACGCCCAACCCCGCGGTGTCCCGCGAAATACGCGGATTTCAGAAAAAGAGTTTTCGTCGAAGACGGTGACTTTGAATCGATGCTTCCAGCGCGACATGTTGCGAATATCGCCACGCGGGCAAAGTTTCTACCGTGGGGAAGGGTTCATCCAATATTTTTGGCATCCCTACGTTGAAGCAACCCATGTCACGCCGCCTCCTGATTTTGATTCCCGCCCTGGTGGCCATGACGTGGATGTCCTGCACCACCAAGCGGGATGGACGGGCCTACAGGCTGTACCACAACACCACTGCGAAATACAACGGCTTCTTCTACGCGAACGAAGCGCACGCTGAAGCGGAGGTTAAATTTGAAGAGCTGCATGACGAGCGTTGGGACGAAGTGCTGCCTTTGTTTTTGGAATCGGACGAGGAAAGCGCCCAGCAGATTTTCCCGCTCATGGAGCGTGCCATTGAGAAGTGCACACGGGTGGTCGACCGACACACCATGGCCCCGCCCAAACGGATGACAAAGTCGTTCAGCCGGCCGGTCATGAACAAGTGGATCGACGACAACTACACTGTGATTGGCAAGTCGTATTACTTGAAGGGGGACTACCCAAAGGCAGAGGAGATTTTCACATACCTGGCGCGCACCGTGAATGGGGATGACGCCGAAGCTTGGGCGTATTCTTGGTTGGGCCGGACACACATGCGCGCTGGTGACGACATCAAAGCCAAGAACGCCTTGGCCAAAGCTGAGGGCATCCGAGACGCCTCTGACGAAGCGATGGTGCACACCCTTCTTGTGCTTGCGCAGTACCGAATTTTGACGGAGGAGTTCGAGAAGGCGGCCCGCCACCTGGAGGACGCATTGCCAAGGATGGGCAAGAAGGACAAAGAGCGCACCCGCACTACGTTTGTCTTGGCCCAATGCCTCAGGGCTGCGGGGGACAAAGAAGGGGCCATCGAGCAATTCCAGGAAGTGGCGGACATGCGTTGGGCAGACTACGAGTGGGTTTTCCAAGGCAACATCCAACAAGCCATGACGTACGAGCGTCGCAACGGAAACAGCGAAGCCATTGTGGAGTTGTTGGAAGACATGTTGGAGGATTCCAAGAACGAGGAGTTCTTGGATCAGGTGTATTACGCGCTGGGTGAGGTGGCGCTGGAAGACCGGCGCCGAGACGAGTCGTTCGACCTTTTTAAAGGCAGCGTGGCCGCCCACGTGGACAACGACCGACAACTTGGAAAAGGGTACTTGAAGTTGGCCGACCTCTACATGGAGGATTTGGAGTACCCCACGGCCCAAGCTTACTACGACAGTGCCTTGGTTCACATGGACGAGGACAACGAGCGAAAAGACGAAGTCAGCTCCCTTGCGTCCGACTTGACAAGCTTGGTGGACAACCTGAACATCATCCAAGAGGTGGACAGCCTTTTGGACTTGTGCGACATGGACGAGGATTTGAGGCTTCGTGCTGTGGACCGTGTTTTGAGGAGCATGGAGCTGGAGTTGAAGCGCGCCCGTGAAGAACGAGAGGCTGCTGCGGAAGCTGCGGCTGCTGCGGCTGCTGCGGACAACTCGGGAGCGGGCATGTTTTGGCCTTACAACGGTCAACTTCGGTCTTCGGGACAGCAACAATTTCTCTCCTACTGGGGAGATCGTGTGTTGGAAGACGATTGGCGGCGCTCCAACAAGATGAGCAACCTGTTCGTGGACGAGGAAGAAGGGGAGGGCGCCGAGGCGTCTGGTGAGGAGGAAGAAATCGTGGACCCGCTAGACCCAGCCAACTTGCCCACGTTTGAAGAGCTTTTGGCGGGGCTCCCATGCGAGCCAGAGGCCCGTGTGTCCGAGGAGGAGCGCATGGCCGAGGCCTACTACAATGCAGGTTTGGATTACCGCGAGAAGCTCAACGACAACGAGAAAGCGATTGAGACTTGGGTGGAGCTCATCGAGCGGCTCGAAAGCTCGGCCTTTCATCCGACTGCGCATTACCAACTCTTCCGAACCTATTTGGAGCGGGAGATCGAAGAGAATTATCAAAACCCGTTTTGCGACGATTGCAACAGCCAACACTGGGCCGATGAAATTGTCCGTCTTTATCCTGGGAGCGAATGGGCGCGCTTGATAGAAGACCCTGACTTCAAGGACGAAGAAGAGGTGTTGCGCGAAATCCAAAGGGAGGTTTATGAGTCTTTACTCAGCCGCTATTACACCAAAGACTACCAGAGGGTGCTGCTCGACATCGATGAAGTGGTGGCCTCGGACAGCGTGAACTTTTTCGCGTGCAAGTACACGTTGCTTCGGGCGCAATGTGTTGGCGGGTTGACGAGCTACACCGGAGACCGCACGCCGTATTTTGAAGCGCTTCAGGGTGTGGTGTCCGATTGTCCAGACACCGAGGAAGGGACCTTTGCCCAAGACATCATGCGGAAGCTTGGCGTGGAGTTGGGTCCGGACGCTCAGAGCAAGAAGGAGCGGGACCCTGAGCCTGAAGTGTCGCCCTTTGAGGCCCAACCCAGCAACGAACATTATTTCGCCATTTTCATTCCTGTGGGCGAGGGAAGCGGCAACAAAGCCAAAGCCCAAGCCTCAGATTTCAACAGCGCATTTTACGCGTCGAAAGGCCTCAAGGTCACGAGCAATTTGATCGACCGTTCTACCCAAGTGGTTTTGGTCAAATCCTTTGCAAACAAAGGCGAGGGCATGGGGTACTACAACATTTTCACCTCCAACCGGGAAGACCTCATTGAGTTGAATTCTTCAGGGTATGACATGGTGCTCATCAGCAATGAAAACTATGTGACATTGTTCAAAAACAAAGACCTCGCAGGGTATGTGGAGTGGTTCTCAGGACAGTACCTTTCCGACAAATGATTGGCAACAAAAAACCCACCCCTGGCATGCATACCTCAAACACGGATGCGGTGAACCGCAT
>DKNS01000185.1:5447-6483 GCA_002469765.1 Flavobacteriales bacterium UBA7382
TCGCCACCAAAGGCCGTATCGTGGTTGGACCCAAAGGAATCATCAAAGGCAACGTGACTTGCAACCACTGCGAAGTGGAGGGCGTCATGGAGGGCCAAATTGAAGTGAAGGAGCTGATGGCCTTGAAGTCTTCTGCGAAGGTGGCTGGTCAGATTCACTACGGTCAATTGAGTGTTGAGGCGGGTGCACAACCTGTGGGCACATTTCACATGGGTCCACGCGAGTCCAAGGCGCCCATGATGGGCAAGCCTGGTGCTGTCAACACCCTCAAGGGTGCTGAGGTTGTGACTGGCATGCCCAAGCAGGCAGCTCAACCCGCGGCCAAGCCGCTGGCTCAGACCAAGCTCTGAGCCTTTCATGGCTGAGCCCACACCCAAGGGCGGGTCGCCCGCATCTCAACCTAGAGCATCCCAGGCTCCCATTCTCCGATTCGCGGGGATAGGGTTCCAGCTTGCTGCTGCCATTGGGTTGGGCGTGATGGCGGGCATGAAGTTGGACGAGTGGCTTGAATGGAAGCAGCCATTGGGCACGGCCATCATGGCGCTCGTGGGCCTGGCGGCAGGCATGTATCAAATTCTGAGGGCACTTCGATGACGCCGAGCCGTTCGTTTTATCTCGCCATGGTCCTGTTGGCGATTGCTGCTTGGACCGCCCCTTCACAATGGCGCTCCATTCAAAGCTTGGCAGACACTTGGTGGTGGCCCGCCACATCGGGTTCTTTGATTTTGGTCTCGGCAATTGGCTTTCGTTGGATGGAGCGCGCAAAGGACGCGAGCCCCATGCAGTTCGTGGCAGCCGTCAACGGCACCACAGCGTTGAAGCTGTTCACAGCGCTTGGTTGGATCACGGCATTTTTGGTCACGCAAGAGGGACTGAAGAAGGAATTTACCTTCTCCACATTCGCAGTGTTCCTCCTTTGTACTGTGGCGTTTGCGGCGTTTGGAATGAAAATGTCCGCCAAAAAGGAGAATAATGAGACCAATGGTTGAAGAAGAAATGTTCGTGAGTACTTTTGCCGCGGATTTGCTGCCATGAA
>DKNS01000025.1 GCA_002469765.1 Flavobacteriales bacterium UBA7382
GGGTTGGAGACGATGACCAAAATCGCATCCGGGCTGTGCTTCATGACGTTTTCCGTCACCGTATTCACGATACCTGCGTTGGTCGCGATCAAGTCGTCGCGGCTCATTCCGGGCTTCCGGGGCAGTCCGCTGGTGATGACCACCACGTCAGAACCTGCGGTTTTGGAGTAGTCGTTGGTGGACCCCACCGTGCGGGTGTCGTACAGGTTGATGGGAGCGGTCTCCCAAATGTCAAGCGCCTTGCCCTCAGCAAAGCCATCCTTGATGTCCAACAACACAACTTCTTTGGCCACCTCTCGGGTGGCCAACACGTTTGCACAAGTGGCGCCTACGTTTCCGGCGCCGACAACAGTCACTTTCATAAATCCAGGGTTTGGGATAGCAAAAGTACCCAAAGCCCCGCCCTCGGTCCACGGGGAGGTGCATCTTTGTTCCATGATTCCTTCACAACCCAACCTCGGTGTGATGGCTGCTTGGTGTTTCATTTGTCTCGCCGGCAACTGCCTTGCCCAGCCTGACGCACACGACCGTCCACTCAACGCGAAGAACGCCTGGCCTGCAGGAACGTATGGCGTGGACCACAGCACCTTGGATGCAAACGGCCTAAGACATCGCACTTGGGTGCGTGTCTACGGCAGTGGAGAGTTGTACTACCGTGGCGAGTTTGACCACGGACGTCCTGCTGGCGAATGGTGGTATTTCCGGGAAGACGGCACGGCCATCACCCACCTCCAGCACGGCGAAAATCCGCTTGAATCGGCGGTGCGAATGTTCACCAGCGATGGCAGGGTGGCCGCCACAGGAGGCTACTTGCATCAAGACATCCGGGTCCAAGGCGATGTCCAAACCTCTAGACCCACCCCACCCGTGCGACACGGGGCTTGGACGCTGTTCGACGGGGCAGGAAACGTGACCACCCAATTGAATTACGACAGCGGGATGAAAGAGGGATTGGAAGAGCGCTTTCTCCCTTCAGGACAGGTCTTTGAGCGTGCCACCTACGTGGATGGCGAGCTGGATGGTACGTGGACCGCCTGGCACGACAACGGGCTTCAACGTCAAGTGGTCACCTACCGCCATGGAACCTTGGACGGCCCCTTCAAAGCTTACTACGGCGGCGGACAACGCCTGAGTGAGGGCGCCTACCTGAACGGCGTGGAAGAAGGCAGTTGGAAGTTCTACCTCGAGGACGGTCGGCTCCAGCACATCCACAGGTACCGGGACGGCCAGCTTCTCGAAACCATCCGCGTCAACGGCACATTCACCGAATGGCACGGCGAAGAGCGCCCCGCATCCGAGTACACCTACAGAGACAAGCAATTGGACGGTCCTTTCCGAGAGTGGCACGACCAAGGTGGGTTCGTGTTGGAAGATTTCAAAGATCCCCAACTCGGTGAAACGTTGCAACGACGGGTGATGCGAGGCGTCCAAATCTCCATAGAAGGCGAGTACGTAGGGGGCGAATTGGACGGCCCCGTGTACCACTACGACCCCGCTGGCCGACTCCTCAAAACGGAGCACTTCAACATGGGTACACTCCAGCGCACCGACGCTGGTTGGTGAGGTTCTGGCGCCGCGTCAGTAGCCGTATTTCGTCTTCCAAAGCTGACGCAGCCACTCACGTGTCGCCTGCTCTCGGGGGTTGTTGCCTGGGGCGTAGAACACCGTTCCTTCCATGCCCTTCGGCAGGCACTCTTGGCCACTGAACTGCCCCGACGCTTCGTGGTCGTAGGCGTAGCCCTTGCCGTAGCCCAATTCCTTCATGAGTTTGGTCGGAGCGTTCCTCAACGCCAAGGGCACAGCCGCTTCGCTGTGGGTTTGGACCCAATGCTGAGCTCGCTCAATTGCCTTGTACGAGGCATTGCTCTTGGGACTTGTGGCCAAATACACGGCACACTGCGACAGCACGATTCGGGCTTCTGGCCAACCAATCCTCTCCACCGCCGCGAACGTGTTGTTGGCCAGCACCAACGCCGTGGGATTGGCGTTGCCGATGTCTTCGGATGCCGAAATCAAAAGTCGTCGCGCAATGAACTTAGGATCCTCGCCCCCCTCCACCATGCGGGCCAAATAATACACAGTTGCGTTGGGATCGCTGGCCCGGATGCTCTTGATGAACGCGCTCACCACGTCGTAGTGCTGCTCGCCGCCCTTGTCATAGTTGGAAGGCGTGTTCTGAATGGTCTCCAGCACCTTGTCGTTGGTGACCACGCGTTGGCCGTCGGCGTCGGGCGAAAGGCTGTCGACCACCAATTCCAGGGTGTTCAACACCCTTCTGGCGTCGCCCCCGCTCGCCCTCAGCAAGGCTTCTGTTTCTTCCAGCTTGACCACCTTCCCCGCCATGTCAGCATCCTCGCTCAACGCCCGTGCCATCAGGCCCTGGAGCACCTCAGCCGACAGGGGCTTGAGCACATACGTTTGGCACCGGCTGCGCAAAGCGGGAATGACTTCAAACGAAGGGTTCTCCGTGGTGGCCCCAAGCAGGGTGACGGTTCCCGCCTCCACCGCGCCTAGAAGGCTGTCTTGTTGGGATTTTGAGAACCGGTGAATCTCATCGATGAACAACAACGCCCGTCCTGCAAACATGCCGTCGCGCTTCACGGAATCCAGCACATTGCGCACGTCCTTGACCCCGCTGTGGATGGCGCTCAAGCTGTGGAACGGCCTCCCCGACTCTTGGGCGATGAGCCGCGCCAACGTGGTTTTGCCCACACCAGGTGGGCCCCACAAAATCATGCTCGGCAACGTCCCCGCCCGCATGGCCTGACGCAGCACGGCCCCCTCGCCCACCAGGTGGGCTTGTCCGACGTATCTGTCGAGTGTGGTGGGCCTCATCCTCTCGGCCAGCGGCGCTTTTCCTTGCATGGGGTGCATCGGGTTAAGTTCGAGAATCTGGACGGTGACATCGTGGGTGGACGGGACTGTACTCAGGACGGTTGTGCTTCCATCGTTTGTGCGACCACAACCAGCGCGGCGGATCCAATGCGATCTCGCGCTCCAGCTTTGCCAAGCAACGGTCCAGCACTTCACCCTCTTCCAGCGTCTCTTCGCCGTCGTAGACCAATTCGTACGTCAACGCGTATTGCCACGGACCGAGGCGGCGAATGCTGGCGTACACCACGGCCATGTCGTAAAGTTTGGACCATTGTTCCAACCCGTAAAACACCGCCGTTTCTGTGCCAAGGAACGTGGTCCACCAGGATTTAGAGGGGTCTGCCGGACTTTGGTCAAAGCCCATGACCACCGCCACGGGGTCCCCATGCTGGGCGACATTCATCCATGCACGCCCTTCCTTGGTAGGCACCATTTCCAGCCCAAACCGTTGGCGGGAAGACCGCATCAATTTGTCCGCTTTGGGGTCGCTGAGCCTCTTGTACAGGGCCATGGACCGGTGGGGCAGCGCCTGGTTCAACGTCACAGCACTCCACTCCCAATTGTTCATGTGACCGCCGGCCACCAAGACGTGTTTGCCTCGGTCGTGCAGGGCTTGGACAATTTCCACATTGTGGTGAGGCATGCCAGATTCCAAATCCTTTTGAGACATGGTGAAGAGTTTGGCCGACTCGACCAACAACTGCATGAAGTGGCGCTGAAACGTCACAAACCAAACCGCGCGTGTCCAACGAGAGGCCTCCGGAAACGCCCGCTTGAGGTTGGCCCTCACGACCTTGCCACGGTACCCCCCAAAAACGCAGGCCAGCACGGTCAATTTCCACGCCAAGATGGTCAACAGCCACTTGGGAAGACGCCCAATCCGCTTCATCCAAATCATGATGTCAAGGTCGCATTGAGTTCCTCCAAGCCGACATCGACGTCACCCAATTCACCCCTTCTCGGGTCAACACCAAGCCATCGTACGCCAGACCCACCCCTGCGGGCAAGGTCGCGTCTCGGGTCTCGTGGGTGCCCATCAAATGGCTGATGTGCGTGAACCATGTTTGTTTGGCCCCCACCTGTGCCGCCACCTCCAGCGCTTGGTCCAAATTGAAATGGCTGTAATGGGGCTCGGGCCTCAGTGCATTCAAGATCAACACCTCAACACCTTGAAGCTGCGACAGAGTGGATGCAGGCAAGGCACTGGCGTCTGTGATGTACGCCAAGTCTCCAGCCACAAACCCATGGATGGGAAGCTTTCCGTGAATCACAGGGACTGCCGAAAGAACCAACCGCCCAACCTGGACTGTCCCGTGGTCTTCGATTGGCAAAATCTCCACGTTGGGGACCCCGCCGTGCCTGCGCTCTTCGAAGGCGTAGTGAAAATCACGGCGCAAGGCCTGTTCTACCCTCGCGGACGCGTGCAACGGCAAAGTGGCTTTCTGCATGTAGTTGAAAGGCCGCACATCGTCCATGCCGGCGAGGTGGTCTTTGTGCTCGTGGGTGTAAACCACCCCGTCCAACTTCGTCACACCCTCTCGGAGCATTTGCATTCGGAAATCCGGACCGGTGTCCACGACCAAACGGGTCGAGGCGCTTTCCATCATCACCGATGTGCGAAGGCGCTGGTCACGTGCGTCGTTGGAGCGGCACACCTCGCAGGGACACCCTATGACAGGCACCCCCTGCGACGTCCCTGTTCCAAGGAACACGAGGCGATTCAAACTCTCCACTTCTCCAATGGCCATGGCGCGAAGGTATCCTTACCTTTGATACAAACCTCGATCTCTACGCCGTCGACATGGAACGTGTCATCCTCTCTGCCAAACAAAAGGCCCTTCGGATCAACCTCAATCCCGACCTCTACGGCACCTTCGCTGAAATCGGCGCTGGCCAAGAGGTGGTGCGTCATTTCTTCCGAGCTGGAGGTGCATCTGGCACCATCGCCAAGACGATCTCGGCGTACGACAAAGACTTCAGCGACGCCATCTACGGCAAAGAGGCCAAGGGGCGATACGTCTGCGAGGCGCGCATTGACAAGATGCTCGCCCATGAGTACAACCTGATTGAGGAGCGCATCACGCGGGAGGATCACCCCACAAAGCAATACTTCGCCTTTGCCGACACCGTCGCCACGATCAATTACCACAAGACCATCCAAGGTCACGGTTGGTTTGGCATCCGGTTCCAAACGTCGGCAGAGAGTGAGCCCAGCGAAATTATTTTGCACGCCCGATTCCACGAGCAAGACGCTTTGCTGCAGCAACAGACGGCAGGAATGCTCGGGGTAAACCTCATATACGGGGCCTTCTACTTCTACAAGCGCCCCAAGGAAGTGCTTCAGAGCTTGTACGACAACCTCGAACGCGACCAGTTGGAAATCGACATGGTGCAAATGAATGGTCCGGCCTTCGGTGACGTCGACAACCGTCTTTTGTCGCTTCAACTCGTCAAGCAAGGCATGACCGACGCGGTGATCTTTTCCCCCGACGGCCGCAACCGACAAGCGGCCGACGTCTTGTACAAGAAGAACATCTTGGCCATTCGAGGAAGTTTCCGCCCTGTCACCAAGGTGAACATCGACATGATCGCCAAGGGACTGGCGATGTTCAAACAAGAAAACAAAGTCGACCCCGACAACATTCAGGTTCTCTTCGAGATCACATTGAACAACCTCAGTGCAGAGGGCGACATAGACGAACAGGACTTCCTCGACCGTGCCGACGTGCTTTGCAGCATTGGCCAGACAGTCCTTATCAGCAACTACAAGAAGTACTACAAACTGGTGGAGTTCTTCTCTCGGCACACCAAAAAGCG
>DKNS01000178.1 GCA_002469765.1 Flavobacteriales bacterium UBA7382
TATCCGTTGCCTTCGAAACGAATCGCTTTGCTCTGCTTGATCAGCTGCTGGAGCTCCTTCAAAATCGCATCGTCCTTCTTGTCGCCGCCTTTGATGCGGACGTCAACCGATGCCTTGAACAAATTCAATTGCTCAGCCACGATAGTATTGAGCACTGTCATGGGCACCGCGCAGTTGGCCGTGGAGCCCGCCGCGCGCAGCTCAAACTTGTTGCCTGTGAAGGCAAACGGCGAGGTGCGGTTGCGGTCGGTGTTGTCGAGCAAGACCTCGGGGATGCGGCCGATCTCCAATTTGAGCGCCGTCTTGTCCGCAGGCGTCAGCTTGCCCGCTTTGATGCTGGCTTCCAACCCGTCGAGCAACGAACTCAACTGCGAACCGATGAACGCCGACATGATGGCGGGAGGCGCCTCATTGGCCCCCAAACGGTGGTCATTTCCGACACTGGCAATGGATGCACGCACTACGTCTGCATGGCGATGCAATGCAGCCAACGTGTTCACAAAGAAGGTCAAGAATCGCAGGTTGGTTTTGGGGTTGATGCCGGGCTTCAACAAGTTCACCCCGGTGTTGGTGGCGAGCGACCAGTTGTTGTGCTTTCCTGATCCGTTGATCCCTGCGAAGGGCTTCTCGTGGAGCAGAATGCGGAAGTCATGACGGCGGGCGACTTTTTCCAACAACTCCATCAACATCAAGTTGTGGTCGTTGGCCAAATTGGCCTCCTCAAAGACAGGAGCCAATTCAAACTGGTTTGGCGCCACCTCGTTGTGACGCGTGGTCACCGGAATGCCCAACTTGTGAGCTTCCATTTCAAAGTCCTTCATAAACGCAGAAACGCGCTCAGGGATGGCTCCGAAGTAGTGGTCGTCAAGCTGCTGTCCCTTGGCTGGAGCGGCACCAAACAAGGCGCGTCCTGTCATCGCCAGATCTGGTCGCGCAGCGTAGAGGGCCTTGTCCACAAGGAAGTACTCTTGCTCCCAACCCAAGGTGGCATTCACCTTGGTGATGTTCTTGTCGAAGTATTGGCACACCGAAGTTGCTGCAGCGTCTACCGCAGAAAGGGCCTTCAACAACGGCATCTTGTTGTCAAGCGCGTACCCCGTGTAGCTGATGAAGATGGTGGGTATGCACAAGGTCTCTCCCCACACAAAAGCCGGAGACGTTGGATCCCACAAGGTGTATCCACGCGCTTCAAACGTGTTGCGAATGCCTCCGCTTGGGAAAGAGGAAGCGTCAGGCTCCTGCTGCACCAACAAGCTTCCGTCGAACTTCTCAATCGCACGTCCGTCTGCCGTGGGCGCAATGAAACTGTCGTGCTTCTCCGCTGTGCTGCCAGTCAAAGGCTGGAACCAGTGCGTATAGTGGGTTGCACCTCGGCCAATCGCCCACTCCTTCATCGCAGTGGCGGTTTGGTCAGCCACCTTACGGCTGATTGGAGTGCCCTTTTCCATGGCTTCCAAAATGCCCTCGTACGCCTCATCGGGCAGGTAGGAGCGCATGACATGAAGGTTGAACACGTTCTCTCCGAAGTACTCGGAAATCTTGTTGGATGGACGCTCCACATGGTTGGGAACGCGGTCGAGTACCTCGT
Source organism: Flavobacteriales bacterium UBA7382 (assembly GCA_002469765.1). Taxonomy (GTDB): domain Bacteria; phylum Bacteroidota; class Bacteroidia; order Flavobacteriales_D; family Sanyastnellaceae; genus UBA11663. The sequence continues at coordinate 1,589 of DKNS01000178.1, forward strand.
GGAGGGCTTGCTGACGGTTGAGACTCATTCAAATGAATTTTGGGCAAAACTACACGCCCCCTTCTTTTGAAAGGGGGGTGTGTTCATAGAATTCGCATAAAATTCAAATCAGACCCCCACTTTGCGCGAGCGAAATGCCCAAAAAGAGATGTTTTTCACAAAACACCCCCTCCACATCAATCGCGCACAACCCACCTCGTCCACCGTGCATCGCCTTGACGCAACACCAACACCACAGATCCTGTGGGCCAATTGGAGGTGGGCAAAGTCAACCCAGATTGAGGACCGGCTTGCCAAGCCCCTTGGTCCAGCAATTGCCCCTGCACCGTGAAGGCCCGCCAAGTGACTTCTCCCTGAAGTCCCGCAGGCACCAAGTTCAATTGATCTCTAAAGGGATTGGGGTGCACCGAGATGTCCCCTGCATGGGCCGACGCCTCGCTCAAGTCGCTGTACAGATTGGTCGCCCAATAGAACGCTTGCGAGATGGACTTCCCAAAGTCCGATTCGAAAATGTGGAAGTTTCCGCCGGCCACTTTTTTCAAACGTACGTAGCCGCTCCCGTCGCTGTTGGCCCAAAAGTCGAGCCCATCGTCTCCTGAATCCAACACCTTGACACGGTAGCAACCTTGGTTCAACACAACCGTGTCCTTGTAAGTCGTGTTGGGCTCGCTGTAGCTACGGGTCCATTGCAACCCGCCGTCAGCGCGGCGAATCTCCACCGACGTCTCCCAGGGTGCGTTGTTGGTCTTGGTCCAGACAATGATGCGGTTGTCGTCGAGATTGTTGTACTGCCAAGTTGGAGGACGGTGGAAGTTTGAGGACATGAACCCGTTTGAAGGGTCCTCATCTTGCCCCACTGCCACTTCAGCAGAGACTTCGAATGTCAGCAGGGCATCTTCGTCCCCGACGTGGTAGGCCTCGGCGTCATAAGGCAAGGCGACATCACGCTCTTCCAGGAACGCCAAGGGCGGATCCAGCGGCAAAGTGGCCGTTTGGCTTGGTTCCCCCGCGATCCCGAAGGTCCACGCCACCGACCACAAGGGCTCGCTGCCATTGTTCCGAATGCGCACAACGGGATCCTCGCATACAGGGTTGAGACGAGACATCAGCTTGTTTTTGGTGGGCGCCAAAATGTCCATGATTTCCACGTCTTGCTCCATGTTGGGCGCACCGTACCCAATGATTTGGCCTTCCATGCGGTAATTGCCGTACGGGTCGTGGGCAACATCATACTCCACTGTGAAGCTGTCTTGCCCCGCCACGAAGGGTGTGAGCTCCAAGTTCTCCGTACGAACAGGCGCCCCTGGGCACCATCCCGCCCGGTCGTAAATCCAAGTTCCACCTTGTGGAAACAAAGGGTTGTTGGCACATTCTTGCATGATCTCCCAGCTCCATTGCTGCACTCCATTCACATTCACGCTGTGCGTGTTGTAGCAGAATTCCGCACAGTTGTTCCCCTGACCGAAGTCGTGTCCGCTTGACCTTGTCTTCAAGCGCCATTGGGTTTCGCCCTCCTCCGGAATGTAGGTGTGAGGCAAGATGGTTTGGTCCCAGTTGTTCAAATAATGAAGCCCTTTCCAAAAAGCATCCACGCGCTTCACGTCCCGAGGCGGAGTTCCTTCGATGAAGGCAAACTTGAGCTCCAAAAGCTCTTGCCAGTTGCCGCACTGCAACTCCACGCTGTCGCGAAGCAGGGGTGCGTAGTCTGTCACATCAAACACCCACGCCCAGCCATCGCTGTCCAAGGTGAGGTTGATTCCATACGGCGTGATGTAGCGCGACAACTCGTAGCGGTCCACCACCTCAAAAGGCACGCTGAAGTAATTCAGAATCTCATTGGTGTACAAGGTGGAGATTCCAAGAACAGGATGGACTGCCAAAGTGTCGCCTTGGACATCCAACACCACAGTGGTGCTTTCGGTGGGCCATCCGTAGTGCAAATCCGTCCACGTCACATCGTTTCCGACCACCTCCCACTCGGTCACTGACACTGGAGCCTTGACCACCGCCTCTGCAAACACAGCGTCGGTGAATGTGCTGCTCGGCTCGGCGCCCCCCAACAACACCAAGGCGGGACGGACGTCGACCGACACAGGGTCCAAGAATGCTTCGCGTGGGCCAAAGGGGCGACGAGCTGCATCCCCGTGCAACCATCCCTCGAGGACACCTTGGTTGGTGGCGTCTCCGTTGGCACCTGTCATGTTCAACACCCCAACAAGATTGTCGATTTCAGGATGATCCAAAAGCCCATCCAGCGCAGCGACGTTGCTCCAAGACCGAATGTCCTCACCAGAGAGGGCCGTCCGCCAAATCCGGAATGCCGCAATGCCTCCGTAATAGTCCACGTCGCCATATCCAGAACCGCCGAGGTTCATTCGCACGATCTCCCCAATCACATTGTCCTTGCCGGACCC
>DKNS01000098.1 GCA_002469765.1 Flavobacteriales bacterium UBA7382
GCCATCACGCCGGGAACACCCCGCGTGCCTTCGGGGAAGAGAATCAGGCTGTGCCCTTGGCGAATCATGGCGTCGAGGAGCTGCACTGGGTCCGTGTCGGCCTCGTGTTTGGTGCGGGAAATGAGCACGGCGTTGACCAGATTTTTCATAGACCATCGCCGAAATCCAGAATTGCCGAAGAAATCCTGAGCTGCGACGGAATGGGTCAGGTGGATGCGGTGTGAGGGGACGATCGTCATCAGCGACATCCCGTCCAAGTGGCTGTTGTGGTTGGCCACGTAAATGACTGGCCCGGATGGGTGCGGCGTTTTGCTCCAACGGTAGCGCAGTCCGATGACCACCCCAAACACAGTCCGCCACAACACCTTGTAAAGGATCCAAAGCAACCATTGACGACCCTTGGGGACGTGGGCGTCAAACAACTCCGAATCGATGGGATTGTGCCTCATGCAGAAGGGTCAAGCGACCATGGTGACGCCGAAGAAATACACCAAATGAAAGAAGGGTGCGGCTGCGGCGGAGAACCCATCCAGGCGGTCCAAATACCCGCCATGGCCAGGGATGGCGTTGCCTGAGTTTTTGATGCCGAGGTCGCGCTTGATGCCCGACGCGATGGCGTCGCCCATGAAGCCCATGACGGCCACACAAAACCCGGTCAGCGCCGCTTGCCACGGCTCGAGCGGCGTCAAGAATCGCAGTCCGACGGCAATCAGCGTCACGGAAAGCACCCCGCCCACGAGGCCTTCCCAGGTCTTGTTGGGGCTGACTTTGGGAAGCACGGCGCGCCTGCCTAGGATTTTGCCCCATGCGAATTGCAGCACATCGTTGATGCCCACCAAGAAGATGAGGTACAAGAGCAGGCCTTGAGGTCCAGCTGTGAATCCTGGAATGTCAGGCATCTGAAAAAGCAGCGCCAAATGGCTCATGCCGTAAACCCAAGCCACCAAGGAATAGGGCATCAGGGAAATGGACCGCACGATGCCCTGCGTTTCGCCTTTCACCACGAGCAGAAATGGAATGAACACGAACATGAGCACGGGGATGAACGCCAAAAACAGCGTGGTCATGCCCAGGTAAGCCAGGGTGTATTGGATGGGAATCACGCCGTAGCACACCAAGACAACATTCCTTTCGCGGACATCCAGTTTAAGCAAGGGGTACATCTCCCTGCACAGCGCAAAGCTCAGGAACGCCAATCCCACATGGGTGACGATGGGGTGGGCCAAGGTGGTGACAATGAAGCATGCGCACATGATCCACCACGAGCGCGTCCGGACCAGCAGTTCTTGAACGAGCTTGCCCGGCTTGATCAGGTTCCAGAGGTTCCACGCCACGGAGGAGGCGACCAGAATGCAGAGGATGATGAAAATCACCCATTGGAGTTCTGCAGCGATGTCCCAAAAGTCGAGGAGTCTGTTCATGGCTTTTTGTTGAGGGTGGCACGGACGCGGCGGAAAGTACTCCAGCACAGTCCCGCCAGGACGACATACAACCCAGTTTGGGCGTGCCCTTGGACAGGGATGCCTGCCCCCAGGAGCAAGCAGAACACCCCCCAGACCAAGGTTCGGTCGCTCTTGCCCATGGGGCCTTCATAACGCCGATTGCCGCCGATCGCCGACCCGAGTACCCCCGCGCATTCGTTCACCGCCGACATCCAAAGCAATGCGGCGACCCAGCCCACGTGAACCTCCGGCAGCAACGCCAGCGGCCACAAGACGAGCGCATCGCTGACGACGTCTCCAAGTTCATTCAAGATGGCCCCAGCCTTCGAAGTCATGTGAAACTGTCGGGCCATCATGCCGTCCAGGGCGTTCAAGGCCATGCGCAGGAGCAGCCCTGCCGCCACAGCGAAGAACCAGGTGCGGTGCTCGAGCCCGAGCACGAAGGCGTACCCCAGACCCCCGGACAACACGATGGCCATCCACGTCAAGGCGTTGGGCGTGACGCCAGCTTTTCGCAAACGTCCCAGCACCGGCAGCAGCATTCGTTGGAAGGCTGGCTTCAAATCGTACGTCGTGGGCACCTTCATTCTGGCAGGGGGTAGGTGGGGTCAAACGGGCGGTCGTGGATGCGGTCGCGAGGCAAGTCCGGCGGGAATGTCCCGTGTTGGAAGAAGTGCAGGAAAGGTTCGCCCAGCACGTCCCACCGCACGTACATCATGTCGTGGTCCAAGGCCACGTGGAAGGCGTCGTGGGCGGTGGGGTCGATGGCACGCCAGTCGTACACCAAAGGCCCCATGGCCTTGGCCTCGTCTTGCAGAAACCGCATCAGCGGCGTGGCTCGGTTTTCAATGGCGAGCCCCTTCTTTAGCAGGTCCGATTCAGGCACCTCGGGCCACGTCGTCACACTCAGGTCGCGCAGCACCTTGCCCAACTTCAGCATGCCAAGCTTTGGGATGCGTTCCATGGCGGTTTGCGGGGCACGCTCCTGCGTTGGACTCCGGTCGTACACGATGCGGGTCAGGTTGGCCATGGGGTGCGCCGCGAGCTGGGTGTGCAGCAAATACGCCCCGGCGATGTAGCAAATGGCCTTGACTTCTTGGTAGTCCTCCAAACGTTGCACTTCCACGAATGCTTCGAGGGCATCAGAACTCTCCGTCAGCGACGACCGCAGCAACACGTCCGGAATGAACACGTCCATCCCGCGGTTCGCCCAAAACGCCATCTGCGCCTTGCATCCCTTTCGCGTGCCGCCAAAACCATTCAGAATGAGCACGGCGGTCTTTTGGTTCACAGACACACCCTGTTGAATGTGGATGAAGTGCTTTGCTTCCGCCCCGCTTGAGAGCAAAAGTCCAGCAAGAATCAAGAGCACACGGAATTTCAACACACGGCAAGCTATGCATTGCCTTGCCCTCGAGCAAATCCCCTCCTCAGGTTGGGTTTTCAGAACTTCCGTTTCTCGTCCTTGTCCCAGAGGCCCCAAAACGCCCCCACGCTGCCTTCTGTGCCGACTTTCCAGGCTTCGTCGAACGCCGCGAAATAGAACATGTCGATGTCCTCTTTGCGGGCCCAGGTTTGGGCGTTGATGAAGTACTTCAGCGCGTTTTCGTAGCTGGGCTCCGCCGCGCCCAAGGCCTCTCCTTCGCTGGGCCAGCCCGTCTCGGTGATGATGATCTTTTTGTCGGGCTGCGCTTGCTTTACTTGGTAATACATCTGCTTCATGTAGAGCAGGGAGTAGTCCATGTGGCAGCCTTCCCAGTAGGGGTAGCAGTTGGCCAAAATCACATCGCAGGCTTCCGCCAAGGCCGGCCGGTCGCTGAACTCGTAGTACGCGTCGACGTAGCCCACAGGGACGTTTGGCAGGGCCGTGCGCACCCGGTCGATGCAGGCAATGAGCTCGGCCTCGTCCATTTCCTCGCGGTAGAGCACCTCGTTGCCCACGGCCGCCACGTCCACGAAACCGGCTTGGGCCAACTCCACGAGGCGCGTCATTTCCTCTTCGTTTTTGTCTTTCTCCTCACCGAGCCACGCGCCCACCATCGTCTTGAACCCATATTCATGGGCAAGCTGGGGGATGAGGTCGTTCCCGTCGGTGCAAGAGAAAATGCGAACCCACGTCGTGTGAGGCTTGAGCAATTCGAGCTTGCGTCGCACCTGCGCTTCTGTGAAGGGGGTCCCTGGCTGTTGGTCTCCTTCGTAAGGGCTGAAGCAGATGCCGTGCATCTTGGCATTGACCAACGAGACACACTGCTTTTCAAGCTCAGCGTGGTCCAACCGGTCGGGGCCGTCGCCGGCCAGCGACAGGACCTTGTCGGCCCGGTAAGACACGTTCATCAGTTTCATGGTCAGGCTTCCTTGGCGAGCTCAGCGCGCTTTTGGAGGAGCTCCTCCTTCAACTGGGCCGCACGCTCCTCGGTGATGTCGTAGTTCTTCATGATGAGCAGGGCGCCAACGACCCCAGCGATGGGGAGGAGGGAGTAGAACGCCCGCATGCCTGTGACCGCCGATTCTGTGACGTTGCCCGCATCAAACCCCACAAAGGACAGGATGGCCCCGCTCAACAATGCTGCCACGCCGAAGCCGAGCTTCACCATCCACCAGTACACCGCACCAAGCACGCCTTCACGGCGCTTTCCAGTTTGGAGTTCGTCCAAGTCGCACACATCTGCGGTCATGCTCATCATGATGGTGAACAAGCTGCCGATCCCAAACGAGTGGAATGGCAACGCGAACAAGAACAGGTATGGCTTGCCTGGGATGAAGAGGAACCAAAACAGCACGTAGCCCACAATCGAAATGAACTGGCACACCATGAAGGCTTTCTTTTTCCCCAATTTCTTGGACATGAAGGTCACGACAGGGATGACCAGGAAGGTGGTGATCAACGCGCCCACCGAGCCGTGCATGGCAGGCCAGGTGCCGGCGCTTGCCGGGTCGCTGTTGAACATGTAGTGCACAATGATCAAGAACGTGAAGGCCGCGATGACGTTGAAGGAGTTGAAGATCAAGAATGTCGCGCCTGCGATTTGGCGGAACTGCTTGATGCGGAAGGCCTCAAACGCCGACATGAAAATCTTCCCCACGCTGCCCAACACCGCGGACACGTTGATGGGATCGAAGTCGGTCCGGTCTAAGGTCGACTTGCTCTTCAGGAACAACGCCGGCACCATGGCAAACAGGGTGCAGGGAATGGCCACCCAAACGGACAGCGCCCGAACCCCGGAGTCGGCACCCTCTGGGAACCAACTGGGGTCGTAGAGGATGACCCAAAACCAAGGTGCAATCACCCACGCCCATTGCCCGATGAATTGGGCGACGGCCATGATTTGGGTGCGCTCGTGGAAGTCCTCGCTGATTTCGTAGCCCATGGCCACGTATGGAACGCTGAAAATGGTCAGCCCGAGGTAGAAGACCAGCGACCAGCTCAGGAAGTACATGAAGTTGTAGGTGACACCATCGCCCTTGTGCAGCTGCCACATCGCGACGTACGCAATGCCCATCAAGAGTGCACCGATGAACACGTATTGCCGCCGACGCCCCCATTTGGACCGGGTGTTGTCGGAGATGAACCCCATGACAGGATCGGTGATGGCGTCAAAGACGCGCGGCAAAAACTGGATGATGCCCCAGAGCAGTGCGGCAAATCCGAGGTCTTGCACCAAGACAATGATGAACACGCCCAAGGCGGCCGGGAACATTTGGTTGGCCAGCATGCCAAATCCAAAGGCGACTTTTTGGCCCATGGAGACGGATTGGTTGGAAGGCAAGGTGGAAGGGTCCATGGTCGCGAGGGTTTAGAGGTCGTAAGGGGTGAGGACAATCGTCTGAAGGGCTTGTGCGTCCAGCTCGATGAGGACGTCGCTTGGCAAACCTTCAATGTGCACCGACCGAGGGGTGTTGCCTTGGTTGAAGCACACGAGGGTGTAGGAGCCGTCTTCGTTGGCCGTGGCCACCGCCATCACGTCGGCATCCTTGCACTCACTTTCAAGCACAGTGGCCCCAGGTCGAATGAACTTGCTGAAGTGGCACATCACGTCGTAAAGCGGGGTGAAGTACACCTCGTCTTGTTCAGGGTCGACAATGACCGGGGCGATGCACCAATTCTCGAACCAGTTGGGTCCACCTTGTCGGTCAAGCACCATGTTCCAGTCGACCCAGCCCTGCACCCAGTGGTTGAGGCACCCAATGATGTCTCGGGCGTACCGATGCACAGGAGAATACTTGGGGTGCAGGTATTTCTTGTCTTCCTCGCGCCATGTGAAGCCCCAGTCGGTGGCTTCTTTCTGCCAATACCAGTCGTCGTCTTGCCAAACCGGCACTTCTGAGTCGATGCACCCCTCGGTCTCGATCAAGAGTTTCTCTGGGGCCGCTGCATGCGCCCGGTCCAAGTCGTCGGGAAAGTGGTCGTAGGTGCTTTCATACCAGTGGATTGCCGTGCCGTCGAAGTACTTCGCACTGGCAGAGTCGCGGTACATCGACCCCACCCAATCGTCCAAGCCGGCGCGGTTTTGGTCGTAGCCGAGCACATTCAGATGCCCCAGGTCGTTGGCCTCAAGAGCCGGACCCAAATGCGCTTGCACGAACTCCGTCATCTCGTCGGGAGAATAATGCATGCTCTCCCAATTGTTTCCGTTTCCGTGGGGTTCGTTCTCCACGGTGAAGCCCCACAGAGGAACCCCCTCGGCCAAGCACTCCTTCGCGTACTTGACGAAGAAGTTGGCCCACGTGGGCTGCATCTCCTTGCGCAGATGTCCTCCGACCCAGTCGTTGTTGTCCTTCATCCAGGGCGGCGCCGTCCAGGGTGAGGCGATGAGCTTGAAGCCGTCCTTGGAGATTTCTTGGGCCGACTGAATCATGGGGAACAGGAACTCGCGGTCTTGGTCCATGTTGAAGTGCTCCAAATCCATGTCGCCTTCCACGTCCGCATAGCTGTAGTGGAACCGCGAGAAATCGCACGAATTCATGTGCGTCCGGGTGAGGCTGTAATTGGCGCCCTCTTCTGCGAAGTACGCCTCCATGATCTTGGTGCGCTGGGCGTCGCTCATTTGGTGCACGAGGTAGGCCGAGGCGTCTGTGAAGGAGCCCCCAAAACCTTCGATCTGCTGTTTTCGCTGGTCGGCGTTCACGCGCACATGCACCACCTCAGACTGGGGATTTTCCCAACTGTCCACCGTGGCTTCGGGGACTTCGTGGAACCGGCCTCCACGGCGAGAGGTCTCAAACACGGTTTTCAGAAATGTCATGTCCTTCATGGCAGAGGCTTGATGCGATTGGAACAGGGACTTCACCACGTGGAAGGCTTCCTTCGGGTTGCGGTGGATGTCCACCAGGCCCCAGTGCTCCTCGTTGGCGCTTCCGTCGTAAGGCACGCCACTGCTTTCTGGCGCCGAGCCCCCCACATCTTGCTGGTCCGGGTTTCCAGCCTTCCACCAACCGTCGGTGAACGAGAACACGACAGCCCCCACAGCGTGGCAGGAGTCGGACAACATGCCTTCGAGCAAGTTGCGCGTGGCGTCGGCTTGCGCGCGTTGGTTGATGCCCTTTTCGTAGCCCAGCTGGGCCACATCCATGTGGCTGTCTGCACCCAGTTCGGAGAAGTACATGGGCTTGTTGCTGAGCTTCGCGAAGTCTGAGGCCGCGGTGTGCGACACATCCCAACGGTACACGTTCATGCCCCACATGTCGATGTCGGTCAAGTCTGCGATCAGCGCCTTGTCAGGCAACTCACCATGGGCCGTGGACACAGGGTGGTTGGGGTCCTCGGCTTGGATGGCTGCGGAAGCTTCGCGCAATGTTTCGTACCAAACGTCCATCGATCCCCCGAACCACTCGGGGTGGAAGTTGTACTCGTTGCCCAGTTCCCACAAGAGGATCGCAGGGTGCGACTTGAACCTCTTGACGTAGTCGAGATACGAGCCCGATTGAAGGTCGTAGACGCCACCTTGGTTGTACCCGATGCCCACAATCACAGAGAGGCCCGCGGCGCCGATCTCGTCGAGCACCTCCTTGGAAGCAATGGGCTCGTAGACGCGAATGGTGTTGA
>DKNS01000159.1 GCA_002469765.1 Flavobacteriales bacterium UBA7382
GTGGATTTCTAAGCGCAGATTCGTGCCAACCTTGGTTTGGCTACCTTGGCGCAAACTTTGCGACATGCGTGCGAACATCGATATCCTTTCCCGTGCCTGGCAACAGCTGCAACCCTGTTGGCTGGTGGCCATCGCCCTCACCTTGCTTCACAGCCTGATTTCCTTCGTGGTGGGGACCGTGGGCATGGGTCTAGGATCGTTGGTGTTGTCTGGGGCGCTGACGTTTGGGTTCAACAGAACCATGGTGCAGATTTACCGAGGCCAAACCCCGAAGTTCGAGACGTATTTCGACGGCTTCCAGCATTTTCTGCAGGCCCTCATCCTGTTCTTGCTCACCACCACCATCTGCATGGTGGGCTTCGTCCTGCTCTTCATTCCCGGCCTCATCGCCGTGGTCGGTCTGTCCCAGGCGTTCTACGTGCTTCAAGACCGGCCTGAACTCGGTGCCATTGAGGCTTTGAAGGAGAGCTGGCGCTTGGTGTGGTCCCAAGGGCACTTTTGGAAGGTGGTGGGTCTGGGACTGTTGAGCTTGTTCGTGATTCTGTTGGGTGCGCTGGCATTCGGCGTCGGGCTTCTTTTTGCCATTCCTTTGGTCAGCGTTGCGGGAGCCGGCCTCTACGACGAACTCAAAGGCCCCTCGTTCGACGCCGACGGCGTCGACTTTGTGTGAAGGGCGTCAGGATTGCTCATGTCAATCTGTGCAGCTCCCGCCGAGGAGGACCTCCAAGCGGTCGAAGTCTTCTTGGTCCAGGACGCCGTCCCGGTTGAGGTCAAAGAAGCGCGGGTTGAGGTTGTTGAGTCCGTTGCCTTCGCCCACGGTCAGCGGGGCGGGCACGCAAGCGCCCGTGCCTCCGTTCAGGCTGGTGTCGAAGGTCACCCCGGCGCCGCATTGGTCTGCGGGAATGCCTGGATCTTCCCCGAGAACCACTTTGATGCGGGCCAAATCGGTGACGTCCATCACCTCTGAGCCGTCGAAGTCGACGTAGCATGGGTCGAGCATGCTCATGTCTCCTGTCTCCCCGAGCCATGCATCGAGCTCGCACATGTTGGTGCTGGGGTCGTACGTCGTGCCAAGTCCACACGGGAAGAACACGCAGCTGTTGTCGTTCTCCGTGGCGTCTGGGTCGAAGTTGACAGCGTTGGGGCTGGTGCATCCGAAAACTTCATCGAAATCACACACCCCATCCATGTCGGTGTCGAGGCACGAGCCGTCGCAGTTGAAATCTGCTTCGGGATAGGTGCATGAGCCATCGTCGTTTGACGCGTTGGCGTCGTAGTTGCAGGCTTCAGCATCGGTGCAACCGAGGCAAGACGTTCCGTCGCCTTCACACACGCCACAACCGTCCACGGAGCCCACACAGTTGCCGAAGCAATCGAACCCGTTGGAGGGGTAGATGCAAGTGCCGTCGTCCAGGGTCGCATTGGGATCGAAGGTGCAAGCTGCGGGGTCGTTGCAACCTTCAAAGGGAATCTGCAGCACGGAGCGGAACTCGTTCGAGTTTTGACCTTCCCCAAAGATCTGGACTTGGACCTGGCCGTAAATGCGACCGGGCGTGGTGATTTGGGCAATCAACACGCGTTGTTCAGGTCCGCCGAATGCGGGATGGGTGAGCGAATCTTCCAAGGTCAATGGAGGGGTCTGGAACCACGAGCCTCCGACCTCGTCGTTGACCATGACATTGGTGCCAGGACCGTCTTGGTCGAATTCAAGGCCTGCATCGATGGCACCCCAAACACTGATTGGGTGCATGCTCGACGGGTAGCTGCTGTTGTCAGCCCCAATCGTCAAGAAACTGTCGAACTCCATGTCGGGGAAGGCGGTGAAGAACAGTTCATTGATGGCCACCGCATTCCAGCCTGCGGCCAATGCCGAGTTGAACCATCCGTCTTCTGAAGTTGACGCCAACAAGAGCGGGTTGCTCTCGTCGCCAGAGCAAGACACAACGAAGTCCAGGGGATGAAGGCACTCCACGTACAACCGGCAAGTGTTGTATCCTGCCAAGTCTCCCGATTCGTGCACAATTACGGTGTCCACAGAGAGTTCATAGCCGTCAGGCAGCGCAGGCAAAACCTGCTTCAAGTCCGGTTGCGCAAAGGACAGAAACGGCACACATGCGGTGAGCGCGAAAGCGAGGAGTCGAAGGGGTGCAGTCATGTCAGGTGAATCGCTACGTGGGTTCTGGGTCAAAAGTTGCAACACATTGGCCAATTCCATCACATGGCCGCGCTGAAAAACACGGCGTTGGCGAAGAATTTGTGGCCGTCTTTCCAAAAGGCTCGGAACAAGACGTTGTCGACGAGGTAAATCACGTGGCCCCGGCCCATGTCGTGGACCCCAAAGCTCAAGCTCTCCCGCAATTGGTCGTTGGCACGGTGGCCCGCAAAGCCGCTTACAGGGGTGGCCTTGCCTGCAATGATGCCGACGTTGTGGCCGTCCGCCAGGTGCGCATAACGCCTTCCAGAGGTCTTGATGTTCCAGCAGTGGTCGCCGTAGCCGTAGGCCAAGGGGTGGGTGGGGTCGAGTTGGATTTCGTAGATGGCCCCAGGGATGTCGCTCTGGATGCCATTTCGCTCGGACACAGCGTAGTGTGCGTAGCGGTCTGCTGCGTCGTGGGCGTCCCGTTCGTCGGCTCTGGTTTCCTTGTCGGCTGTGTCGTCATGACTGGCGAGTCCCCACGAGTCCAATCCCAGGTTGCAAGCGCCATCCAACGCGATGAGGCGGCCGCCGTCACGGACCCAATCCGCGATTTGGCCTTTTGTGTCGTCGTCGGTGTTGTACCAGCCACGCGGAAGCACCACCACGTCGGTGGATTCCCAATGCACGCCGCCCAATCCGCGCACGGCAGTCATGGGGTATTCCCAGACCTCCTCGAACAAGTGCCACACTTCGCCGAAGCTCAACGACGACACCTCGTCGCCCATGACGACAGACACGTGTGGGGCGTCGATGGGGCGCACGTCGTAGGCGCCCAGGTCAGGGCCGCCATCGACCATGCCGCTTTCCAGTCGGGTGACGTCGATGCCTGGAAGTTGGGTCCACGCGTTCAGATGGCCTTCGATGCCGTTCCATTGGGTTTCGTTGTTCCGGCGCGTGATCACCAACGTGCCCCGAGGGTGCACAACGCCACCCACCTCGATGGGGCGCTTGGCCACGCGGACGGTCAACCCATGCTTGAGCATGGCGGCAAGCGCAGGCGTGCCTGCATCGGTCTTGTAGCTCACCAAATACGCGTAGGCCGGAGTCCCTTGTGCTTCCGGCTCAGGGCGCACATTGGTGGCGGGTTCTATGGACAAGGGCGTGAGTGAAGTCAACCGTGCCGTCAAGGCGTAGGCCTCCAGTCCGTAAACGTAGGGGAGGGCCCACGTGGTGATGTCGTAGGTCAGGCTGTCGCTCAGCTCCGGATTGGGGTCCATCAACACTTGGAGCAGGCTGGACATGGGTTGGTGCGCATCGAGGACCAAATCGCCGGGCTTTACGGACACCTTGGTGTTGGCCATGGTGTGGTAATCCAACCCGCTCGTTTTGGTCGACTTGGTCGCGGTGTGGCAAGCGATGCCGTTGGCCTCCAGCAAGTCGGTCAGCCAAGCGAGTTTGGCGGGGTCGTTGGATTGCGGGATCACATAGGATGAGAAGTCGCCCCAAGGCTCCTCCGCATTGCGTCGGTGGTACGCCGCGAACTCTTTGAGCATGCGGTCGGCGTGCGCAGCTGAGGCTTCCACGGTGGACAGCCCGCTCTCGGTGTGGTTTTGGATGCGGTAGGCCAAGGTCAACGTGTCGCCCACAGCGGTTTTCACGGCCCGTCCAGCACGTCCGCTGCCACCTTGCTCGTAGGTCATGCCCACTGCGCCGCGGAACATGGGCCAGGTATCCCCGTACGCAGGGTAGAGCAGGTCAAACACCTCCCGCGTGAAGTACAGCGCCCCGCGCTGGTCGAAGTATTTCGCGTTGTTCTTGCCGATGTGTCCCTGGCATTCCCTTTGCCACGGAGATACAATCTTGTGGTAAGGCTCCGCTGCGGGTGCGAAGTAATAGGGGCTGTTGACCCCTTGCTCGTGGAAATCCACATGCACTTGCGGCATCCACGCTTGGTAAAAGGCGGTGCGCGCCTGGGTCTCACGCTGGGTCTGCCAGGCCAAATCGCGGTTCATGTCGAACAGGTAGTGGTTGGGACGCCCGCCAGGCCACGGTTCGTTGTGCTCCCAAGCGTGCGGGTCAGCATTGGGTCGAGGGGAAGTGGATTGGTCTTGGAAATGCACGTACCGGTCGCGGCCGTCCGGATTGACACACGGGTCCATCACCACGACAGCCCGCTCGAGCAGGTGGCGGTGGGTCGTCGCCAGGGCCACGGCTGTCGCCATGGCGGCTTCGGTGCATACAGCTTCGTTGCCGTGTACGTTGTAGGACAAGTACACCCAGACAACACGGTCCCCGGAATCCACCCCTTCCATGACCCGACGTTGGTTGGCCTCACGCAAGGCGTCAAGGTTGGCCATGTTGTCTTCAGAGGACATGATGAGCCCCAGCAGCGGCCGCCCTTCGGTCGTAGAACCGTATTCCTCGAGCTGCCAATGGGGTCGTGCTTCCGCCAAATGTCTCATGACATCCACCACCTGATGGTGCCGTGTGAATTTGTCTCCAAGGTTGTGACCCAACACTTCGTCCACATCCACATTTGCCGCAGGCGACTGAGCCTCCATGGTCATCCCAACGAAGCCCAGCAACAGGGCCGCCATCCAAGTGCGCATTTTCATGGTTGCAATATCGCACCCGAGTGTGCGTGTCGCACCCAAATAGAAGGCGTCCCACACCGCGACGTGGATAAAAGCGACGATTTCAGTGCTGGATCAATGCCATCGAAATGGGGTTTTTGAACGAAAATGCTGCAAATGAGCGTATTGCAACGAGGCTTGAAATCCTCGGATTGCCCAGTGTTTTAAGGCAACTCAATGGCTTTCAACGAGTTGGTGTTGATGAGTAAAAAAGGTGTCTTAGATACACGTTGTGATTCACGCCAGATTTGCTGCAGTCCAAACCT
>DKNS01000122.1:0-1392 GCA_002469765.1 Flavobacteriales bacterium UBA7382
AATCACCTCGACCACCTCCATCGTCGACGAGCCGCGCATCGTGGCCACCATGGCGGTGACCAACAACGCCAGCGGGTTCAACCACATCGACGACGCACCCAACGAGTACAACGGTCAAATCGCCATCGAGATTCGGGGGTCGTCCTCCCAGTTTTTCCCCAAGAAGTCGTACGCCTTGGAGACCCAGGATTCCCTGGGGATGAACAACAACGTGTCGCTGCTGGGCATGCCGGCAGAAAACGACTGGATCCTCTATGGGCCCTATACGGACAAGAGCCTCATCCGCAACGCGGTCATGTACGAGATGGGCGACATGATCAACCGTTACACCACCCGCCGTCGCTTCTGCGAACTCTTCATCAACGGCGACTACCGCGGGGTGTACTTGTTCATGGAGAACATCAAGCGCGACGAGAACCGTGTGGACATCGCCACGCTCCTGCCCACCGACATCGACGGCGATGAAGTCACGGGGGGGTACATCTTGAAGGTCGACCGAATCCAAGGCGATTTTGAAGGCGGGTGGCCATCGCCCTACGCCTCGCTTGGCGGCGGGGAGATGAACATCCAGCTGCACAAGCCTGAAGCCGACGACCTGCATCCCAATCAGCTGGCGTACATCGAGGACCACTTCACGGCCTTCGAGCACGCCCTCGCTGGGAACAACTTCATGGACCCCGTGCTGGGGTACGCGCCCTACATCGACGCGCACTCCTTTGTGGACCTCTACCTCGCCAACGAGGTGTCCAAGAACATCGACGGTTACCGCCTCAGCACCTACTTCTACAAACAAAAGGACTCCAACGGAGGCAAGATTGTGATGGGCCCGTGGTGGGATTACAACCTCGCCTTCGGAAACGCGGACTATTGCGAAGCCGTCAACACCGCGGGGTTTGAAGCGAACACCGGATGTGGCAACGAGAACCCCTTTTGGTTTGAGCGTCTGTTGGAGGACCCCTCATACAGCGGGTTGACCCGATGCGTGTGGGAAGACTACCGGTCGGGGCCTTGGAGCAACGAGAGCATCCACGCGACCATCGACTCGTTGGTGACCTTGCTCGCCGAGCCGAGCATCCGAGATCATGAACGTTGGCCGCGGCTGGGCACCTACGTGTGGCCCAACGCCTTCATCGGAGACACCTACGAAGAAGAGGTGCAATTCCTCCGAGACTGGATCGACGGCCGCCTCGCGTGGCTCGACGCCAACATCGAGGGGACTTGCGTGACGGGCTGCACCGACGAGGCTGCGTGCAACTTCAACCCCAGCGCGTTGTACGACGACGGCAGCTGCGAGCCGTGCGGTTGTCCGCAAGACATCGACAACGACGGGGTGGTGACGGTGTCCGACATCTTGGCGGCACTCTCTGAGTTCGGCTGCACGTCGGGCTGCAC
>DKNS01000122.1:1591-6018 GCA_002469765.1 Flavobacteriales bacterium UBA7382
CGCGCTCTACGACGACGGCAGCTGCGAGCCTTGCGGTTGTCCCCAAGACATCGACAACGACGGGGTGGTGACGGTGTCCGACATCTTGGCGGCACTCTCTGAGTTCGGCTGCACGTCGGGCTGCACGGCTGACGTCAACGGCGACGATCAAGTCACGGTCTCGGACTTCCTCGAAATCCTCTCCCTGTACGGCGAGTTCTGCAACTGAGCATGTCCCGGTCGGCCGGGAATCCGTATTTTCAGGACATGGAAAGGTCCTTTCTCAGCTTGCAAAGCGGTTTTCGAGGTGCGTGGATCGCGTGGATTGCGTGCATGGCCGTGTCCATCACCCAGGCTCAAACCGACCACTGGGAAGCCGTCGCCCAAGACGGCACCACATGGCGTTACCTCGTTCCGGCTTTTGAGCCCATCCAGTATTGGAAAGAACCGAGTTTCAACGACGACACCTGGGCAGAAGGGCCCTCGGGTTTTGGGTACGGCGACGGCGACGATGCCACGGTGGTGCCCACCACCAGCAGCATTTACTTGCGTCATCAATTCACGCTCGAGAACCTCGCCGCCATGGAAGAGGCGGTGTTCGCCATGGACTACGACGACGGGTTCGTGGCTTATTTGAACGGCACAGAAATTGCCCGCGCCAACTGCGGAAATCCAGGAGATTTTGTGGCGTGGGACGCGACGCTGTCCTCCGACCATGAGGCGGTCCTGTACAGTGGAGGCATCCCCGACTACGTCAGTTTGGACCCCAGTTCCGCGCTTGTCGAAGGACTCAACACGTTGGCCATCGAGGTGCACAACGTCGGGCCCCTGTCGTCCGATTTGACGGCCCGTCCGTTTTTGTTTGTGGGGACGTCGGAGGAGGCCCAAACGTTCGGGACGCCACCGGGATGGTTTTCGCCGGCGTTTTCCGACACGCACTTCGTCACGTTCAACCTCAACATGTCCAACCAGAACGTGGCTCCCTCTGGCGTGTACCTCGCCGGTGGGCCCTTTGGGATGCCTGGGGCCTACCCCATGACGGACCCGGATGGCGACGACATCTGGAACGTGGTGGTGGAATTGGCGCACGGATTCTCGGGACACTACACCTTCACCAATGGCGCTTGCCAGGACTGGAGTTGCAAGGAATACATCGGAGGTCAAGATTGCGCCGACCCTGAGCATTGGAACGACCGTTACCTGAACAGCGTCACGTCGTCGTTCGCCATCAGCACCTGCTTTTCCCAGTGCACCACCGACGGGACATGCGCTGCCGTCCAGGGGTGCACCGACCCCAACGCCATCAACCACTTCGACGCCGCCACCGAGGACGACGGGTCGTGTGTGTACATGAACGAGTCCACGTTGCCGTTGGTCCAAATCACCACCGACACCCCCATCCTCGACGACCCGCGCATCGTGGCCAACATGAAGGTCACCAACTTGCCCGGGGGGCTCAACACCCTCGTCGACGAGCCCAACGAATACAACGGCCAAATCACCATCGAGATTCGAGGGTCGTCGTCGCAGTTTTTCCCCAAGCAGTCGTACGCCCTGGAAACCCAAGATTCCACCGGCGCCAACAACAACGTGCCGCTGATGGGCATGCCGTCTGAAAACGACTGGATCCTTCACGGACCTTATTCTGACAAGTCCTTGATGCGCAACGCCCTCATTTACGAGATGGGCACGGCCATCGGCCAATACACCACCCGACGCAGGTATTGCGAGTTGTACATCAACGGCGATTACCGCGGCGTGTACATGTTCATGGAAAACATCAAGCGAGACGACGACCGTGTGGACATCGCCACCTTGTTGCCCACCGACACCGCAGGCAACGAAGTGACTGGCGGGTACATCATGAAGGTGGACCGAATCCAAGGGGATTACGAGGGTGGTTGGAATTCGCCGTACTCCAAGCTTGGGGGCGAGGTCCAGCCCATCCAAATGCACAAGCCCGAGGCGGACGACCTCCATCCCCTCCAGCTTGCGTACATCGAGGACCATTTCACCGAGTTTGAACACGCCCTCGCGGGGCCCAATTTCGCCGACCCTGTCTTGGGCTACGCGCCGTACATCGACGCCGAGTCCTTCGTCGAGATGTACTTCGCGAACGAGATCACCAAGAACGTTGACGCCTACCGCTTGAGTCAGTACTTCTACAAGGAGAAGGACTCCGACGGCGGAAAAATCGTGATGGGTCCCTGGTGGGATTTCAACTTGGGCTTTGGCAATTCAGACGGCTGCGACAGCTACAACACGGATGGATTTGAGTCCAACACGGGATGCCGGGTGCTGCACCCGTTTTGGTTCGAGCGGCTCAGGGAAGACCCCGACTACCGGGGCTTGACACGATGCATGTGGGACGATTACCGCGCCGACGTGTGGAGCGACGAGGGCATCCATGCCATCATCGATTCGCTCGCGACGGTGTTGGCGGTTCCCAGTGTCCGTGACCACGCCCGCTGGCCGCGTCTTGGACAATACGTCTGGCCCAACGTGTTCATCGGCCAGACCTACGACGAAGAAGTGCAATTCCTGCGCGACTGGATCGACGCGCGCATGGCTTGGCTTGACGCCAACATTGAAGGAGATTGTGTGCTCGGATGCACCGATCCAGAAGCGTGCAACTACGACTCGGACGCGCTCTACGACGACGGCAGTTGCGAGCCTTGTGGCTGCCCTCAAGACATCGACAACGATGGCGTCGTCACCGTGTCGGACATCTTGGCTGCGTTGTCGGAGTTCGGCTGCACGTCGCAGTGCACCGCCGACGTGGACGGCGACGGCCAAGTCACCGTGAGCGACTTCTTGGACATCTTGTCCGTCTACGGCAGCTTCTGCTGACCTAGGTTCTGACGGGGCTCAGCACTGCGCACCGAAGTAGGCCAGAAGCGCCAGCAGATCCTCCACACCCACGGAGCCGTCGGCGGTCAAATCTGAATCGCAGGCTGACATGCATCCAAAGTCGCTCAACATGACAAGCACGTCGGCCACCGACACTTGAGTGTCCAGGTTCAAATCGCCGGGGCACGGCACCATTTCGTCGGGGCTCAGGACGCCGTCGCAATTGTTGTCCACCCCCTCGCCTGTGGGGTCGGCGTCGAGGTACACGTCGGCGTTGGCGTCGTCGCAGTCCGCGTCGTTGAAGGCGTAGGGCAGGGTGTTGTCAGGGTCGCACGCATCGACGGGTACGGCGGGATCCCCGAATCCGTCACCATCCAAGTCAAGCCACACGCTCAGGTCGTCGAAGACCACCACATTCAACGATTCGTTGAACGAGCCCACGACGGAGGACGTCAAGGTGAGGGTCGCGGTCGTGCTGTTGGAGACAGTCACTTCTCCGCCGCCTTCCGCCACAAAGTCGGAAGCCCCCAAGAAGTCGTCGCTCGTGAAGGTGTCGCTGTCGTAAAAGGAGATGTTGTAGGACGCTCCGAAGTCCAAGGAGATGCTGAATCCGCCAAGCGTCGGGGTTTCCGTTTCCGACCCGTAAGCCGAGGTGTAGAGCGTGCCGTTGGCGTCGCTCAACACAAAGTAGGGGTCTGGCGCCCCGAAAAAATCGTCCAAATCTTGGCCCCATCCGCCCCCCAAGGAGCTGATGGCCACCTGGGTCAATGCCAGCGCTTCCACTTCCGTGGCAAGTTGCACGGTGTAGGTGCCTGTCGAGTCGAAGGTGAACCCAGGGTTGGCCTCGTCGGAGCCCTGTCCGTTGCCGAAGTCCCAAGCGTATGTCGCGCCAGCGTCTGTGACAAGCGCCGTCCCTGCCACGTCAAGCGGCGCGCATCCTGAGAGGGTGCTGAGCTCGAAGGAACTGATCGCATCTGGATTGTCCCCGGGCATGACGGAGAGGGAGAGGGAGAAACTTTGGTCCACACTTTGCTCAAACCCGAACGCCGAAGCCACCACGGCCACATTGATGTCCACGAGGTATTCGCCGGCCGAGATGGGGGTGCCGCACACGGTGGCGCAGCCGTAGGTCTCCCCGTTGCCTGGCTCGTAGGTGCCGTCGGCGTTGCTCGGGGTGAACTCCAACCCGAAGGGCAGGCCCATTACGCTTGAAATGGTCACCGACAGCAGGTCCACCGACAGGTCGGTGGCGGGGTCGACCACCACGGGAGGCAGGTTGAAGGTGATGACCTCCTCGTAGGGCTCGCCGGCTGTGGCGTCGGCCAACACCTCAGGACACAGCACAGGGAAATCGGCCGCTGCGCAACTGAGGTCAGGCTCGCAACTGTTGCATTGGGTCAGGCCTTGCAGACCAGGGCCGACAGACAGCATCAAGCAAAGGAGAAGAGAGATCGATCGCATCGTGTGTGGAATCAGTGGATGACCAATGGGGTTCGCACTTGCCCATGCTCCACGAAGTAGAGCCCTGCAGGCACGTTGGACAAGGTCAGTTCTGTGCGTGTGGTGGCGGGGAAGGTCAGGTGCTGCACCTTTTGGCC
>DKNS01000062.1 GCA_002469765.1 Flavobacteriales bacterium UBA7382
ACACCCTGCACAGCGTTAAGCTGACATTGAAACCAACCCAAAAACCGCAACCATGAAACCAGGAAGCAAGCAGTGGAAAAACTTTATGGCCAAGCTCTACGGATGGGGCGCTGCCATTGTGATCATCGGAGCCCTCTTCAAAATTCAACACTGGGAAGGCGCATCCCTCATGCTGATTTTGGGCTTGGGTACAGAAGCATTCATTTTCTTCATGTCTGCGTTTGAAAAGCCGCACGAAGAACCCGATTGGTCATTGGTTTACCCGCAGCTCGCCACTGGAGAAGGCGCCGAAAGGACGCCCACCCAACAATTGGACGCGATGCTGAACGACGCCAACATCGACACCACCATGATTGAGAAATTGGGAGATGGTATGCGCCATTTGGGGGAGCAAGCCAGCAAGATGGGTGAAGTTGCCGACGCTTCCGTGGCCACCAAGGACTACAGCGATGCATTGGTGAAGGCGTCCAACCGAGTGGACACCTTGAGCAACACATACGAAGAGGTGAGCCAAGGGTTGACCGGCTTGGTGAGTGCCAGCACAGAAAGTGCCGCTGCAGGAGATGGCCTGGCCAAAATGAACGAGAACCTCAACTCGCTCAACAACATGTACGAAGGTCAACTGGCCCAGCTCGAAAAGAACAAAGAGTTGTTCGAGGGCATGGGGGACCTCGTCCAGAACCTCAACGATTCCATCGAAGACACCAAGGTGTATAAGGAGAACATCTCCGAGTTGGCCAAGAATTTGGCCTCCCTCAACACCGTCTACGGCAACATGCTGAACGCCATGGGTGGCGGACGCAGCTAAGACCTGAAGCATGGCCGGAGGAAAAGAAACACCGCGTCAAAAGATGATCGGGATGATGTACCTCGTCCTGACTGCACTTTTGGCCCTGAACATCTCCAAAGAAGTCTTGAACGGCTTCGTGAAAGTGGAGAACAGCTTGCAGAACACGCAAAAAACCTTGAAGGGAAAGGTTTCGGAAACGTTGACCACCCTTGAAGTCAAGTATGCTCAGAACAAGGAGAAAGTCGGTCCATTTATGGACAAGGCCCGCGAAGTTCGTGAGCAAAGCGACGAACTCGTCAATTACATCACCCAATTGAAAGGTCGCTGCATGGCGACTTCAGAAGGGAAGTACGACGACGGGTTGTCCAACGACTTTGCCGATTTCATTGGCAAAGACGCCAGCGGAATGGACACCACCATGAGCTTGGCAGCCATTCAGAAGAAAGATGAGTACCAAGAATTGACGGCGTTCATGGTCGGCTCTGAGCCCCAGAGCCCCAAGTTTGACCCCAACGATCCTTGGAGCGCGGTTGCCTTGAAGAAGAACTTGGAAGCATACCGAGATTACCTCAAAGACCTTCGTCTCACCGATTCGCAGGGCAACACACGAGAATTGCCTGAGTACATCCAAGTCCAACTCGACGAACGTTTCACGTTCGAAGACGAGATGGAAGACGGCAAGGAAGTGTTGTGGGAAGCGGCCAACTTCTTCGACGTGCCTCTGGCGGCAGTCATGCCACTTATGTCCAAGATGATCATCGACGTGCAGGATGCACAAGAAGACGTGCTGTCTTGGTTGTTGGGTGGGATTGAAGCAAAGAGCTACAAGTTCACAAACCTCATGCCTATCGTGGTGCCTGAGTCCAACTACATCCTCCGTGGAGATTCCATCCGCGCAGACGTGTTGCTCGCCGCGTACGACGCCACGAACGCCCCTGATATCTTCGTCGACGGCAAGAAATGGGACGGTCGCGACAGCAGCATGTTGACCTACGAAGGATTGGAAACGTTGGGCATCGGATCCGACGGCATGGGCAAGCTCCGCATCCCCACCAAAGGCATGCAGCTCGGAGACATGTCCTTCAAAGGATTGATTCGTTATCAAGGCCCCGGTGGCAACATCGAGCCCTACGCCTTTATGACACCCATCATCACGGTGGCCGAGCCAGCCCTTGTGGTTTCTCCCACAAAAATGAACGTGTTCTACCGAGGGGTACCCAATCCTGTGGAAGTGTCTGTGCCGGGTGTGCCTCAGGACAAAATCGACGTTCGCATCGACGGGGGCCACTCCATCAAGCGTCAATCCGACGGCACCTACGTGGTGGAGCCCAGCAAGAACAGTTCTGTGCGTGAGGCGAACATCACCGTGACGGCGGAATTGCCTGACGGCAGCAAGAAAACATTGCCTGCTAAGAACTTCCGTGTGAAGCGCATTCCTGATCCTGTGGCGTTCTGGACTGGAAAGAAGCCCACAGACAAGGGCATCACCAAAGCCGAAATCTTGTCGTTTGCTCCTGTCGCAGCGCGCATGGAAGGATTTGACTTCGACGTGCAAGTGCGGGTGAAGAGCTTCACCTTGCGCGTGTCGAAAGACGGATCGTTCTCGGACCTCCCTTCCGGAAACAACCGCATCACCCCCGACCAGCAAGAAGCGTTGAAACGCGTGCGTAGGGGCAACATCCTATACTTGGAAGACATTTTGGTGTCCATGCCTGACGGGACAGAACGCGGTCTGCCCCCGATGAAGCTGAAGATCACCGGATAACCCAATCAACATGAAGCAATTCCTGTCCATCTGCACCCTGACAGTGATGTTCCTTGGAACATTCACCCAAGTTGCCTTGGCCCAGTCGCCCAACGTCCTCGACGGAGCGTATGTCAAGGAGACCAATTTGACCAAACGGGTGGTTCCTTACCCACACCTGCGTGAGGCCGACGTCATGTACAAGCGCCGCATCTGGCAGGAGATTGACCTTCGTCAGAAGTTCAACCACACCTTCTACTTCCCGCTGGACCCCATTCAGGATCGCAAGAACTTGTTCGACGTCGTACGAGAAGCTTTGTTGGTAGAGGGTTCGCTTGTGGCTTACAGCGCAGGGCCCCTGGGTGAAGACGACGAATTCACGTTCCCGCTTTCTGCCGACAGCATTCGCACCATCCTCAATCCCGTTACCCTGGTGAAACAGTACGATGACTTCGGTGAGGTGATTGGCACAGTGGAACAGAGCAACGAGTTGTCTTCAGACAAAATCACGCGCTACCGAATCAAAGAAGATTGGATTTGGGACCGCCAGCGAAGCGAACGCTACGTGCGCATCCTTGGCATCGCCCCCATGATGGAAGACTTCGACATCGATGGAAACAGCGTGGGATTCCGTCCTCTCTTCTGGTTGTACTACCCCGAGTGTCGCTACGTCTTTGCCAACAGCGAGGTCTACAACATGTTCAACGACGCCCAGCGACGAACGTTTGAGGACTTGTTCCAAAAGCGCTACTTCTCGAGCTACATCGTGAAAGAGGACAACGCGTTCAACCGTCAAATCGTATCATACGCCCGCGGTCTCGACGCCTTGGCTGAATCAGAGCGCATCCAGCAGGAGCTCTTCAACATCGAGCACGACATTTGGAATTACTGACTGGGAGCATTCCCATTGAAAAAGGGCACCACTTGTGTGGTGCCCTTTTTTGTTTCTGGCCTGCTGGGGTCGAACTTGCATCCCCATGTTGCACTTGCTGTCGGTTGGGGTTCACTTCGGGGAACGCACGTTGTTTGAGGGGTTGGATTTGGCCATCGGCAACAAGGACCGCATCGGCCTGGTTGGACGCAACGGCGCAGGCAAATCCACCCTGCTGAAGGTCATTGCTGGACACCAAAAGGCCTCGACTGGATCCGTCAGTGCTCCGAATGATTACCGCATCGGCTACCTCCCTCAGGAGATGGCACACGACGAAGAAGCCACCGTCTTGGAAGTGGCCATGAAGGCCTTCGAAGAAATGCAACTCTTGGAAAAGCGCCTGGAGTCTTTAACCAAGGAAGTGGCAGAGCGCACCGACTACGAAAGCGACAGCTATGCCAACCTGATTCAGGAGCTCAGCGACGCCAACGAGCGGCTCGACACCATTGGCGCCTCAAGCACAGAAGAACAGGCACATCGGATTTTGCAAGGCTTGGGCTTCAAGGTGAAAGACATGGAGCGGACGATGTCTGAATTCAGCGGCGGATGGAAGATGCGTGTTGAATTGGCGAAGCTCCTCCTGATGCAGCCGGACTTGCTGTTGTTGGACGAGCCCACGAACCACCTCGACATCGAAAGCATTCAATGGCTGGAAACCTTCCTCATCCACCACCCTGGGGCCATCCTGCTCATTTCCCATGACCGAGTGTTCCTGGACACCCTCACCAAACGAACGGTGGAGATTGGTGGCGTCAAACTCTACGACTTCAAAGGCCCCTACTCCAAGTATCAGGTTTGGCGAGATGAGGAACGCAGTCGTCAAGAACAAGCGGCCAAGAATCAGCAGAAATACATCCAAGACACAGAACAGCTGATCAACAAATTCAGGGCCAAAAAGAACAAAGCCGCGTTCGCCCAGAGTTTGATCAAAAAGCTCGACAAATTGGAACGTGTGGAGGTTGATGCCGGGGAAAACGCCCAAATCAGGTTTCGCTTTCCCCCTGCACCTCGAACCGGCAAGGTCATCTTCGAGGCAGAGACCCTGAAGAAATGCTTTGGCGACTTGACCGTGTTTGAAGGGTTGGACTTCATCATGGCTCGGCAAGAAAAAATCGCGTTGGTGGGCAAGAATGGTGCTGGCAAGACAACCCTCACACGCATGCTTCTGCATCAAGAGCCCTGCACATCCGGGACCTTGAACGTTGGACACAACGTGGACATTGGCTACTACGCCCAGAACCAAACAGACGAATTGGACGGCAGCAAGACGGTCCTGGAAACCCTGGAAGACGTCGCAGTCGGAGATGTCCACAAGCAATTGCGAGGCCTCCTGGGGTCCTTCTTATTCACGGGAGAAGACGTCGACAAGAAAGTCAAAGTCCTCTCAGGTGGCGAGAAGGCGCGCTTGGCCCTGTGCAAGCTTTTATTGCACCCCTACAACGTCTTGGTGCTGGACGAGCCGACCAACCACCTCGACCTCAAAAGCAAGGCCGTGTTGAAAGAAGCGCTGCAGTCGTTTGACGGCTCATTGGTGGTGGTTTCCCACGACAGGGACTTCTTGAGCGACATGACCCAATTGGTGTACGAAGTGACGCCCACAGGGCTGAAACAGTACATCGGCGACATCAAGCAGTTTTTGCACGAAAAGCATGCGGCCAGCATTTCTGCCTACGAAGCCAACAAGGCGGTCAAGGTGTCTTCCAAAAACACTGGACAAAGCAGCCAAGGTGTCAAGTCATCCGAAGCCTTGGGCGGGGGCGACTACAAGGCCCGAAAAGCCCGAGATAAAGCACTGCGCAAAGCCAAAAACGCCGTGGAACGCCACGAGAAAAAAGTTTCAGAACTCGAAGCCAAGCTGGAGGAAAGCAACGCTGCCATGGCCGCAGTGGACTCCAGCAACCGGACCAAAGTCTCGGAATTGGCCTACGCATTCGAAGCACTGCAAACCGAAATGCAGGAGACGATCAACTTATGGGAAAAGGCCGCGGAACAGTACGACAAGCTTCAAACAGAAGCTGCATCGATGTAAGTCTTCCACTTTGCCAGGACTTTCTGCATGTCCTCGGGCAACTCCGATTGGAAATCCATGCGTTCTCCCGTGCCAGGGTGAGTGAAGCCCAGTGTTTTGGCATGCAGGGCTTGCCTGGGCAAAGCTTCAAACATGTTGCGCAGAAACGCATTGTATTTGCCCCCTGGCGCCCCTTTGACCGCGACGTTGCCCCCGTACGCAGGATCGCCGAACAAAGGATGTCCGATGTGCTGCATGTGAACCCGAATTTGGTGGGTCCGGCCCGTCTCCAGCTTGCACTCGACCAAGGTCACAGGACCTAGGCGCTCGAGCACCCGGTAATGCGTGATCGCATGCTTGCCTTCTCGGCCATCCACAAAAACTTGTTGCACCCTGCGGTCCCTCAAGCTGCGCCCCACATGACCTGTCACAGTCCCGTCCTCGACCACATCTCCCCACACCAACGCCCAATACCGACGGTTGACTGTGCGTTCAAAAAACTGCGCGCTCAACTCTGTCAAAGCCCGCTCCGTTTTTCCAAGAACCATCAATCCAGTGGTGTCTTTGTCCAACCGGTGAACCAATCCTGGCCTTGGCTCAGGACTTCCAGGCAAACTTGGCAGATTTTGAAAATGGTGCAGCACGCCATTCACAAGCGTCCCTGAATAGTTTCCGTGCCCAGGGTGGACCACCAAATTCATCGGCTTGTTGAGCACCAAGACGTTGTCGTCTTCGTGCACCACATCCAAATCCATGGGCTCTGGCAAAAGCTCGAACTCGTACACAGGCTGCGGCAGCTCCACGGTCACAACATCCTCAGGTTTAACCTTGTGGTTGCTCTTGACGGGCTCTCCGTTCACACGAACGTACCCCGACTTGGCAGCCATTTGGAGTTTGTTGCGGGACAGGTGAGCCACCCGGTTGATGATGAACTTGTCCACACGAAGCGGCGCTTGGCCTGGGTCCGCCACCAAACGATGGTGCTCAAACAGCTCCTCGCCCTGGCCGTCGTCGTTTACCTCTTCCGCTTCGCTCATGGCTTGGCGATCCAACGTTGGGTGTGCACGCCGCCATTCTCGTCCACCCCTCGGACCACGAATACCCCTGCATAGGGCGCCTGCCACACATGCCTGCCTTCAGCCAACAGGCCCATCACGTCCAGCAACCGGCCGGACATGTCCAAGACAGAGACGCTCATGGCCTTAGCGAGGTCCAACGTCATCTCGTGCCGTCCAGGGTTGGGATAAACGTGGATGGCCCGAGGGCGCTCAAGGCCGAGCTCCGAGACGTCCGTGACCAACTCCTTCCCCGCTCGCAATACAGGGCGAATCATCAACGACCCCTGAATGGCAGACTGCTGCCACGGCGAGGTCGGGAATTTGTACCAAAGGTGGTCTGCGTTCGTGTCGGTGTTTTTGTCGAGCCCCACGTGAATGCGCTCTTCGCCTTGCTGAACAAAGCCCACAAACACGGGTCCATCCACGGCGATGGGGGCGTTGAATGCGTAATAGACGAACCCGTCGTGTTCGCCTGTGAAGTAATCTGGCTCCTGCACTTCGAATTGGGCTTGCAACGCTTCGCCAGGTAGTCCCGGAAAGTCTGGGTCCTCCCCACGGATTTTCAAGGTGAAGGTCTCCCCCACTGCGTCGTCAAAAAACGGTGTAAAGTGCATCCACACGCCGTCGAGCGTGTCGGGCTGCTGGATGTCAAAACGCACCACAAGCTCCCCACCTTGACCCTCCAAGGCGTATGCTTTTTCTGCCGTGCCATCGTCGTAGGCGTAGTAATCGCGAAACGTTTGAACGTGAACCAGGCTGTCGTTGTCAGGCACACCGATTTGGGTCGTGAGGTTGGCCGCACCCACCTCGTCCTCCCAAAGGCTCACATGGAATACAGCGAACGAATCGCTCAAAGCTGGGTTGAACAGGTCTGTAAAAATCTGAAGATCGTCTACGTAATCGGTGCCAAAGAGGCCCTGAACGCTGTTGTTCACCACGGCCCCCGCTGCAGGAGCGTACGAATTGACGTTGCCGAGCACGTCCACACGCTGGACTTTCAATCCGATGTCCTCCTGGCTGTTGCTCGTAGACCCAAAACTGCGATGCAACGTGGGAACAGACGTGGCGGTGTACACCGAAGGGGCCACCTCAAAGTGCGGCCAAGGCATGGCCGTCCACGGGTAGGTCAGGAAACTTGTGGGCGGGGTGACGAAGGCAACTTCCTCAAATTCGGGCGCCGTGGTCATGGCGTCTTCGTCGACCCGCACGTAATCGAGGTGCCATGTGTCGACGTTTCCCTCCAAGGATCCGTAGCTCCTGAAGCGAAATTGAAAGTCGTTGTGGAAGAACTCTGGGGCGTCAATGTGGATGACTTCGGGATGGAACAACGTGTCGTCGTCGATGCCTTCGGTGGACCAAACCCAGCGCCATGGGTCTCCCTCCGCCACGCTCGTTCGGAATTCCACCACGAGGGAGTCCTCACCGGCGTCAGCCCCATTGGCGATGCCACCACTTTGGTACCAGAACGACAACGCCACGCTGTCTCCAGAAGTGTATCCTTCACCCAAAAGCAAACGGCGCGAGGTCAGCGTGTCGGCATAGCCTGCGGGGTTCACAGGAGTCAAGGCGTAAGGATCGCCTGAGGCATTCAACCCATCCAGCGTGGCGCACCCCACCGTAGGTGGTTGGTAGGCCAAGGTCATCGTACGTCGCACGGGGCTTGGCTCCCAACGTTTCAGGTTCACAGGCCCCTCCTCATGGGCCATGCTTGGCCATGCAAAGTCGTCCACAAACGGCAGGGCAATGGGAAAGAACATGTCTCCCCTGGTTTGAAGCGCTCCACGTGCTGGGGACCCTACATCAATGTGACGCAAGTCGACCTCGACTTCGCCGTGCTGCGCGCATGCCGTTCCAATGCATCCACACAACAACACCAAGCATGGAAACAATCTGTTCATGGCTTTGAACAACGCAATTGGGTTGGAAATCGTGTGCATGATGAAGTCATCGAATGTCAAAATACAAATCGACCGCGGTGCCTTCCGCCACGAACGGCGTTTCAGAAGGCACAATGTCCTGTCTTGCGACCACGGCGTTGGCTGAGTCTCGGGCGGTCTGCACCCTGGGTGCGTAGCCCACGTGGCCCAGGGCGAGCTTGCGACGCGAAAGCACCGCCGCAGCGTCTTGCAACGACAGGCCCGAAAGCCATGGCACCCGGGCCTCGTCAGAGCCCAACACCCCCACCACAAGAACCAAATCAGAGCCCTTGGGCAACCGCGTTTCGGAGTCCAGCACATTGCCGCGGTGCTCGAGACGGATGACTTTTCCCATCAACAGCTGATTGGGCTCCTCAGCCATGGCAACTCTGAAGCCCCTGGTGGTCAAGATGCGCTCCACGAGTTTGGCGTCCTGTCCCTCTTGGTAGGACACCGCCTCGTCTGGTGGTGTGATGCGGTGCGTGGTCAGCAAGATGCTGCGCCCCACCTTGACCGCACTTCCTGATGGGGGGTGCTGCTCCACAACCGCACCTGGCATGCCTGAGGGGAGGTAAATGGAATCCTGCCACACGCCCTCAAGTCCAAGCTTGCCCAAGGTGTCCAAGGCATCCCTGCGAGCCATGCCCGAAAGATCAGGAATCTCTCGCTGTGCGGAAGGCCGGCTGTACAACTGCAACATGAAGAACGTGCCGACCAAGACGACAACCCAAGCCAGGGCCACCCCGCCGGCGTGTTTGGCCAACTCCTTCCACATCAGTCCTCGGTCAAGATTTCTTCAAGGGCGTTGTCGAAGTATGCGCGCAGCTCCTCGCAGAAGCCGAAGTGCTTGTCGTCGACGACCAACTTGCCCTTGGTTACGTGACCGAGCAACGTCGGCTTGATGCCATGCGCCTCGCACACGTCGTAAAAATCGTCCTGATCCGATTCCCTCAGGGAAACCAACGCCCGGCCTTGGCCTTCTCCGAAGAGGAACGCATCCAATCGCACTTCATCGTCGGTGACGATGTCAAACCCAAGCCCACGTGGCATGGCCATTTCCAACAACGTCACAAACAAGCCGCCGTCAGCCACGTCGTGGGACGCCATCGCCAAATTCTTTTGGGCCACCTCCTGGAGGCAGGCGTGCAAGTGCCCTTCGTGCTCGAGGTCGAAGTGGGGCGCAGGCGAGCGCTCGATTCCCACCACATTGGCCAAATACTCGGAAGCGTTGATGCAATCAGTGCTCGGACCCAATTGGAAAATGAGCTCGCCCTTCTCATTGAAGTCGAGGCCCGTGTGATGCTCGCGATCGTCCATGACCCCAACCATGCCGATGGTCGGCGTCGGGAACACCGCTTGGGCGGACCCGTCGGGGTTGGCGGTCTGGTTGTAGAAACTCACATTTCCGCCAGTCACAGGCGTGTTGAAATGGCGACAGGCCCTTCCCATGCCCTGGATGGCCCCCACAAATTGCCAGTACACCTCAGGGTTGTATGGGTTGCCGAAGTTCAGGCAGTTCGTGATGGCAGATGGCACGGCGCCTGTGCAGCTGATGTTGCGGGCCGCTTCCGCCACAGCAATCGCGGTCCCAACTTCTGGATCTGCTTCCACGTAGCGAGCGTTGCAGTCAACCGTCAAGGCCAAGGCTTTCTCTGTGCCTCGCACCGACACCACGCCGGCGTCAGACGGCCGGTTGGTCGTGCGATTGATGGTCCCAACCATGCTGTCGTACTGCTCCCAAACCCAGCGCTTCGAGGCAATGTTCGGAAGGCAAATCAACTTGTGGGCAATGTCCACACATTCATCTAGCGTGGGGACTGGCAAGCTCGTGGCGTCGAACGCTTGGGCTTCGGCGTACCAAGACGGCTCAGAGTATTCCCGCTCGTAAACGGGGGCCCCGCCGCCCAAAACGAGAGTGCTGCCCGGGACGTCGCCCACGAGCTCTCCATCCATGTAGTAGCGAATGCGATCCCCTTCGGTGACCTCGCCGATGTGTTCGGCATGCAAATCCCACTTCTCAAAAATGGCTTTGACCTCTTCCTCTTGCCCCTGGCGGACCACCACGAGCATGCGCTCTTGAGATTCGCTCAACAAAATCTCGAACGGTTCC
This sequence comes from Flavobacteriales bacterium UBA7382, assembly GCA_002469765.1. Classification (GTDB taxonomy): domain Bacteria; phylum Bacteroidota; class Bacteroidia; order Flavobacteriales_D; family Sanyastnellaceae; genus UBA11663. The sequence goes on from DKNS01000062.1 coordinate 10,558, forward strand.
ATGTCTTGTTGCCGGAGCGGCACACGGTCTAAGTGAATGTCCATGCCGACATCCCCTGCAGCACTCATTTCCGAGGTTGAACAGGTGATGCCCGCAGCGCCCATGTCTTGCATGCCCACCACCGCGGTGGTTTTGGACAATTCAAGAGTGGCTTCAAGGAGCAACTTTTCTTGAAACGGATCGCCCACTTGCACCGACGGCAAATCGTCGGCACTTTCTTCCGTGATGTCTTTGGAGGCAAAAGACGCGCCTTGGATGCCATCCTTGCCCGTTGCCGAGCCCACGATGTAAACCGGATTGCCAGGACCAGAGGCCGTGGCAGAAATGATTTTGTCCGATTCTAAAATCCCCACCGACATCGCGTTCACGAGGGGGTTCACTTGATAACTCTTGTCGAAGTACAACTCTCCTCCCACGATGGGCACACCGAAGCTGTTTCCGTAGTCCCCAATGCCCTTGACCACCCCTTCGAGCAGCCACTTGGTGCGTGGGTTGCTCAGGTCGCCAAAGCGCAGGCTGTTCAACTGGGCAATGGGGCGCGCACCCATGGTGAAGATGTCGCGGTTGATGCCGCCGACCCCGGTCGCCGCACCTTGGTAAGGTTCGATGGCTGAGGGGTGGTTGTGGCTCTCGATTTTGAACGCACACCCCAGGCCGTCCCCAATGTCCACAATGCCTGCGTTCTCTTCGCCTGCTTTCACGAGCATTTGTGGACCTTCCTTGGGGAGAGTCTTCAACCACTTGATGGAGTTCTTGTACGAGCAGTGCTCGCTCCACATCACCGAATACACGCACATCTCTGTGAAGTTGGGCGTGCGGCCGAGGATGGTGTTGATTAAGTCGAACTCTTCAGGGCGCAAGCCCATCTCTTGGGCTTGGTCGAGGGTTGCCGGTGCAATGGATGCCTTCATGGGTCGGATTGAATCGAGCCCAAAAATACACCTCTCCATTGGCCTGCCATCGCCCATCCCTATGCTTTTCAGGCATCTTTTCCACGTCTTGTCCCCGTATTTTGCAGCATGCGTGTGGTCGTGCAACGGGCAAGCCAAGCCCAAGTGAAGGTGAACGGAGTTCCGTACGGGGACATCCAGCGCGGGTTGGTGGTGCTCGTCGGCATTGAGGACGCAGACACCGAGGCAGACGCCGATTGGCTCGCCGCCAAGCTCGTTCGCCTCCGGATCTTCAGCGACGACGAGGGGAAGATGAATGCGAATGTCCAGGACGTGGCGGGCGGCATGATGGTCGTCAGCCAATTCACCCTGCACGCCAAGACCAAAAAAGGCACACGGCCGTCGTTCATCCGGGCGGCCCACCCCGACCACGCCACCCCCCTCTACGAGCATTTTGTCGCGGCGTGCTCCCGCGAACTCGGCCAGGATGTGGCGACCGGTGTGTTTGGCGCCGACATGCAAGTTGAATTGACCAACGATGGCCCCGTGACCATTTGGATGGACACCCAAAACAAAGAATGATGGACCCCTTGGAATTCGCTGCCCCGCAAGACAACGACCTCACACTTCGCGAGGCCCAAAACCAAGTTCACCTATGGATCAAAACCGTTGGGGTGCGCTACTTCAATGAACTCACCAATCTCGCCATCCTCACTGAAGAGGTGGGCGAGCTCGCCCGCATTTTGGCCAGGCGTTACGGCGAACAAAGCGAAAAGCCGAGCGACGCTGGCCGAGACTTGGGCGACGAAATGGCCGACGTCCTTTGGGTGCTCATGGCCTTGGCCAACCAAACCGGAGTCGACCTGACTGCGGCGTTGGAGGGCAACGTGGCCAAAAAGACACGCCGCGACCAAGACCGCCACAAGAACAACCCCAAGCTCCAACCATGATGCCCCTTCACCTCACCTTTCGATGTGCGATCGCCCTTCTCCTTTTGGTGTCAGGGCTCGACGCCAAAGCCCAATCCTGGGGAGCCTCCTCCACCCAAGAGCGCGAAGCCGTCCGAGCCGACCGCGACGCCATGATGGCGTTGTCTTGGACAAGCGGGTTGGACCTGCACAACATAGGCCCCGGGGTCATGGGTGGTCGGGTGGTGGATTTGGCTGTGGTGGGCGACACCACATACGTGGCCTACGCCACCGGCGGACTCTGGAAGACCGTCAATCACGGAACGACCTTCGAGCCGTTGCTTGAAGCGACCACCATGCTTGGCGCGGTGGACGCGCATCCTTCCGGCCGGATCTTGGTCGGCTCCGGCGAGGTGAATTCCTCGCGCAGCTCTTACGCTGGAGACGGCGTGTACCTCAGCAACGATGGAGGACGCACCTGGACACACGTTGGGCTCGCGGAAACCCACCACATCGGACGCGTGCGCATCGACCCGAACCGCCCCGACCGCATGTGGGTGGCGGCCTTGGGCGAATTGTACTCGAAGAACCACGGAGGCGGTGTCTACCGCACTGAGGACGGCGGCACCTCTTGGACACGCGTGTTGACGGTACAAGGGGACTCGAAATCGGTCGTCGGCGCCGTGGACCTTGTGGTCGACCAACGCAACCCTGACCACCTCTACGCCGCAACATGGGACCGCACCCGTCGCGCCCACGAATTCACAGAAGCCGGCCTAGGCTCTGGAATATGGGAGTCTCAAGACGGCGGCGACACGTGGACCCGCATTTCCCAGCTGGGGGGATTTCCTGAAGGCTCCGACGCCGGACGTATCGGCCTGGCCCACCATGCGCAATCCAACACGCTTTACGCCCTGGTCGACAACCAAGCCTCCAGGCCGCAAGACGATTTCAAAACCCAAGATGACGGATTGACTCCGTCATCCTTCTTGGACATGGAAGTTGAGGCCTTCCTGAATCTGGACAACGACTCCCTGCAGACCTACCTTGACAAGAACGGATTTCAAACTGCAGACAGCGCAGCTTCCATCAAGGCCCGTGTCCAACATGGCGAACTCACCCCTCGGGACCTGCATGAATACCTCTACGACGGAAACGCAGCGTTGTTTGACACGGAAATCGTCGGCCCTGAACTGTACGAATTTCAAGAGGGGGCGTGGCGGCGGACCCATGAAGGTTGGCTGGACGACGTGTGGTACACTTACGGATACTACTTCGGCACCATCAGCGTAGACCCCACCGACGTCGAAACCGTGTACATCGCAGGCGTGCCTCTTTTGAAGTCGACTGACGGAGGCCAAACATTTGAGCACATTGGCGCCCCCAACGTCCACGTCGATCACCACAAGGTTTGGATTGACCCCAACAACCCGAGGCATGTGCTCAATGGCAACGACGGCGGAATGAACGTCTCATGGGATGGCGGTCAATCCTGGATCAAATGCAACAGCCCGAGTGTGGGCCAATTTTACGCCGTGGAGGTCGACGATGCCGAGCCGTACAACGTCTACGGTGGGCTGCAGGACAACGGCACTTGGAAGGGCCCACACACCCATGAAGAAAACCGCGCGTGGCATCAAACTGGCCAGCACCCCTACCGCGGCTTGGGTGGCGGCGATGGTATGCAGATCGAAGTGGATCGCCGAAATGCGGACATGGTGTTCACGGGCTACCAGTTTGGCTGGTACCGTCGGTCCAATCTGGCCACCGGCGAATCCGCCAGCCTTCACCCCAACCACGACCTGGGTGAAACCCCGCTTCGGTGGAATTGGCAAACACCCATCCTGCTGAGCAGGCACCAACAAGACATCTTGTACATGGGATCCAACAAGCTTCACCGCTCCATGGACCAAGGGGACACGTGGGAAACGCTCAGCGGAGACTTGACCCGTGGCGGACTTCCTGGGAACGTGCCGTTCGGGACCTTGACCACCCTGGCCGAACACCCCAACCGGTTCGGTCAATTAGCGGCGGGCAGCGACGACGGCCTCGTGCACGTGTCCATGGACGGGGGCCACTCCTGGACCCAACTGGCCATGCCCATTTCCACATCGCTGGGCAAAGGCGACGACCTCAAGCACGCCTGGGTCACCGAAGTGATGTGGTCACACCATGACGCCGACCTCCTTGTGGTGGCGTTGAACGGATACCGGCACGACGCGATGGACGCCTGGGTGTTCGGGACGCACAACGGCGGAAAAACGTGGGATCGTTGGAGCAACGACTTGCCTTCGGAGCCTGTCAATGCCCTCGTCGAATTGCAAGACCATCCTGGGTGGTGGGTCGTGGGCACCGACGGTGGGGCCTACCTCACAACCAACAGCGGCGAATCGTTCAGTGCACTGCACCGTGACTTGCCCCGCGTGCCCGTGCACGACTTGGTCGTCCAAGAACGCGAAAACGACTTGATTGTCGGCACCCACGGAAGAGGCATCTACCGAATGGACCTGTCAAGCCTGGACGCTGTGACGTCCACCACCTTGGACACCCGGCCCTTGGAATTCGTGAGCGCGAAGGTGGAGGTCGCGCGACGGGAAGATTGGAACGAGCGCGGGTGGGCGTGGTCCGAACCGGAAGAACCCAAGGCCATGTGCTGGGTTTGGTCTCCAGTGGACGGTACCGCTCAAGTGGAAGTCAGGACCATGCCATCTTCCAAGGAAGAACAGGGTGGGGCCAGCGGCCTCAGTGCCGACCAAATCCTCGACCAACTCCAAACCCAGGAAGGCCGGGTGTACGAACGGAGCGAACTGAAGTTGGTGAGGGGCATGCAACAAGTGTCCATCTCACTGCTGGACGGTGAAGAACACATTCCTGCGAACACGTACAAGGTGACGCTGAAGGTGGACGACCTCGAGGCACGCATTCGCCTTGAATGCAACACCGAGCTCGTCGTGGGCGAGGACGGTGTCAAGCCTTGAACCGCACGCTGTCTGGCACGTCGCACACAGGAATGGGTTCCATCTTGTGCTTGTTTGCACGGTGGAACCGTCTGTAAGTGGCCAGCACTTCTTGCTGCCGCCAAGGTAAATTTGCTTCCTCTTCTTGCGAAGGACCCCTGGATTCCCACACCATGGCCCATTCCAATTCAGGGTACGTGGCGCCCAACTGATCCTCGTCGGTGCGGTCGTCCCCCCAAAGGCCATCCGTGGGTGCGGCCTGCTGGATCTCTTGGATGACTCCAAGGTGCGCCGCCAACACGAAGACCTCGGTTTTATTCAAGTCGGCGATGGGTGAAAGGTCCACCCCACCGTCACCGTATTTGGTGTAGAAACCCACCCCAAAGTCCTCCACTTTGTTGCCCGTGCCGGCCACCAGGGACTTCGCTCTCTGGGCCAAGGCGTAGAGCGTGGTCATCCGCAAGCGCGCACGCGAATTGGCCATGGCCAACCCACGGCTTTCGTCTGGGCCGTCGGGCAACACTTTTGAGAATGTGTCGTACACCTCAGTCAAGGAGACCGTCGACCTCCGCACCCGGGCATGCTCGGCGCACAACACTTCGATGTGCTTCGATGCGCGGGACACCTGCTCGGGCGCCTGGCGGATGGGCATTTCTACGCACACGGTCGGCGCACCCGTCAAGGCGCACAAGGTGGATGTGACTGCCGAGTCAATCCCCCCCGACACCCCCACAACCCAACCTTCCATGCCGGAACCTTCGAGGTAAGATTGAAGCCACGCCACGATGTGCTCGGTGACAGCTTCAGGATTCATGGCTTGAGTCATGTTTGCAAAGGTTCAAAAGACAACGCCCACACTCAACGCCAGGTAGCTGTCGTGGCCATCTAAGGCCGTGGTGAGCGGCTCGCCGGCCGCAGATAGCCTTGGCTCCCCTGTGCCATCCACCTTGACAACGTCGAGCCCTTTGTGGGTGTTGAACAGGCTGTTGTTGTAGGTCAACCCCACCATCAAAGAGGTGGGGCCTGAGATTTTCCGCTCCAAACCCACCCCCACAATCAAGGAAGCGCGAAACAACGTGGTGAAGTCCCCGTTAATCACATCCTCAATGACCGGCTCATCGGATTGCCATAAATCTTCCTCCTTCATGTAACCCTCCTGCCTGCTCTCAACAGCCTCCCGACGGGTGTTCAGCCCCAAGCCCGCGCCGAACCGTCCGAAGTAGGTGGTGTACCCAATCTCCTTGGTCCTGAATTTGAACGTCAGGGGCAACTCCACGTATTGGTTGTTGAAGTTGCGGGTGACCCGACTCAAGGTCGAATCCGTGGTGGGCTCCCAGTACTCGATTTGGCTCCCCGTCCGGAAGACATGCACACCCGTTCCGAATGCGTAAGTATCTGAAAACATGATGTCTGCCATGAACTGATAGCCAAAATGGGCGCGCCCTCCGTTGGTCGCATGTTCAAAGTCGCGGGAGTTCATCCAAGACACGTTGGGATCCATGGCCAAGCCCATTCTGAACCCATGGCCTTGTCCCCATGCTGAAGTCAACACCCCAACCCAAAAGAGGGCCCACAGGCCAAATTCTTTGCACATCTTTGTCTGCGTCATCGTTCCCACGGTTTGTCCAAATCTACCACCCTCCTTCAGCCACCCATGGTTTCCAAACGCATTTTGTTCCACCTGATTGTGTGTGTTTTGGCAGCGGCGGTGTGGGCTTCGTGCGCCTCGGAACACAGGCGCATCCCCATCGACGACGTGCGCTTGCCTGGAGACCATCAAGTCATCCATTGGATGGAAGTGCTTCATGACCTGCCAGGGGGCCAAAACCGTGCCAAGGCCCTGGCACACATGACAGAGGCGCACCCTGAGTTTTGGCCCTTGTGGTGCGAGGACATCCTTCAACTCGGTGACGCGCAAGACTCCACCACGGTGGACGTGCTGCGCCAGTTTCTGATCGAGATGCACCCGATGCTCGACGCCATCGACTCCACCTCCGGTCGACCTGAAGTGCTGAGGCGGGAAACCGACGCGCTGTTGGATGGGCTGAAAAGGCACCAGGTCCTGTTCCCGGATGCACCGGTCCCCGACATCATCATGATGCCATCTGGCTTCAACTTCGCCGTGTTCCCCACTCCATCGTGTCTGGGCCTTGGGCTGGACTGGTACATGGGGCCAGAGCATCCGCTGTTGCAAGAATTGCCCCCGAGCCAATTCCCCCAGTATCGCCTGAATCGAATGAAGCCAGAATGGATGGCCTCGGACGCCATGAAAGGCTGGTTGCTTGTGACCCAACAACACCGCATCCCACCTGGAGCGAGGACGGCAGACCTCATGCTTTTTTGGGGCCAAATCCTGCATTTGACCTCGCTGTGCATGCCCGACGCCACCCCTGCACAACTCATGAATTGGACGCCGGAACAATGGGCCTGGGCCGAGGCGAACGAACGGGCGATTTGGGCACAAGTGCAGCCCCAGGAACGCATGTTCAACAACAGGCCCCGCGACGTCATGCGCTGGTTCCAAGAAGGCCCATTCACCCGGGTTGGCGACATCCCCCAAGACAGCCCCGACCGGCTTGGGGCATACTTGGGATGGAAAATGGTGCAGGCCCAAACAGCTGAGCGTGGCGACCTTCCCGCACATGGCTGGTTCGAGGCACGAGATCCGCAGCCGTTCTTGCGCACCTACCGGCCCTGAGCTTACTTTCGCAACATGGCCACTTCCTGCATCACCATTGACGTCACAACCGACGAAAACAAAGTTCCCGTCGCGATGGAATGGACCGCCGATGACGGCGGCATTTCACAACAAATGGCCTCGGCCATGGTGCTGTCGATGTGGAACCCCAAGGAGCACGCCGCCATGCGCATGGACCTTTGGACCAAAGACATGAGTGTGGAGGAAATGAGGTCGTTTGTCGTCCAAACCATGATGACCTTGGCGGACACCTACGAGCGCGCCACGTCCGACAAAGACCACGCCACTGCGGTACGCGGCTTCACCCAAGAATTCGCCAAGCGCATTGGCGTGCTGGAAGGCTGATTTGAATCAAGGCTGGTGAAGCCCGTTGGTTTGGGCCACAAAGCGCAGCACCTCTTCTCGCCCTTCAGACGAATTGCTGCTGGTCACAAACACCGGAGGCATCTTGTGCCATTGCTTCAACATGACCTCTTCGTACGCCGGCAGGAACGCCGCGCGCTCCGCTTTGTTCAGCTTGTCCACCTTGGTGAACACCAACACAAAAGGCAGC
>DKNS01000173.1:0-517 GCA_002469765.1 Flavobacteriales bacterium UBA7382
ACAGCTGAAGTGGAGCACTTGCTGGAAGATCTCGGTGAGGATTATTACAACGTGACCACGGCCACCATCATTGAAGTGCGCGACGAGCTCGCCGCCCTTACCGGACTGACAGACAAAGCGGATCAACTTTAACCCTTTCTATGACATTGTCACTTAACCGAACCCAAATGGCAGGTCTCCTTCAACGGAGGCCTGCCTTCTGGCTTGTTGGAATTTCCCTTCTTGTGTTGGCAGGGTGCGGCCCTGAGGGTGGTGAAGACCAAACAGAGTTTGACCGTGCCGCATATCTGGCTTACACTGCGGACGAAGTGATTGTGCCCTCGTACGATCATTTTGCGGAAGATGCGTTGCAGTTGCGTGAGGGATGCGATGCCCTTCAGGCAGGATTGGTGACATCCGACGATGTGCAGATGTTGAGGGTGCAGCTGAAAGACGCTTGCATGTCCTGGCAGCATGCGCAGCTGTTTGACTTTGGCCCGGCCACATCTCGCGCCCTCTTGGCGACCACCAACACATT
>DKNS01000173.1:912-8914 GCA_002469765.1 Flavobacteriales bacterium UBA7382
TGAACAGTTCAGGACTGCCTGCGCTGGACTGGATGTTGTTTCACACCAGTGCAACGGGTACGTCAGAATGGCTCAACGAGGATTCCAACGGAGCCTTGCTCCACTTGAAGCGTCTGGCTTCGTTCTTGGCGGAGGAGGCTCAGGCGGTGCTTGCCTCGTGGAACACAGGATACCGAGATGAGTTTGTGGCCTCGACAGGCACCGAAGCGGGCAGCAGCATGGGAGAGCTTTTGAATGCATTCAATCGCGTGTTTGAGGGCAACATCCGGAAGCAGAAATTGGGGTTGCCCAACGGCATCATGACTTTCAGCCAAACACCGCAACCTTCTCTTGTGGAAGCGCCCTATGCTGCGACATGGAGTGTGGATTTGCTGGTTGAAGCCTTGGAAGCGTGCTCGCATGTGTACTTCGGGGACTTGGACAAGGGGTCGACGGCCAACCTGGGGTTGGACGATTACCTCAAGGCCTTGGGCAATGTGACCTTTGGCGAGGGATTGCACGAGGACATTTCATCTCAGCTGGAATCCGCCAACACTGCCCTGCTGTCTTTGGAAGATCCGTTGGCCGAGTTTGTTGTGACTCAGCAGCCCATGTCATTTGAGGTGTATGCGGAACTCCAAGCCCTTGTGGTGCTTTGGAAAGTGGACATGATGTCTTCTTTGGGAGTGCTGATCACGTACCAAGACAACGACGGAGATTGAGCGATGCGGTCGGTGGTGCCTTTGGTCACGCTCCGGCGTTTCTTTGCGTTGCTCGTGCTGTTCAGCACAGCCCGATTCGTGTTGAACGGATGGGTTCAAACCCAAGTGCTTGAACCAACATGGACCTTCCCTTTTGATGGGTTTGAATGGTTGCCGCGCCCCAATCGATGGGGTGCGGCTTCCTTGTTTTCAGGGATGATGTTGGGCGGGTTGTTGATGCTCCGTGAGCATTGGGCCCGAGCGGGAGCTCTTCTGGTTTTTTTGTGCTTCACCTACGTTGAATTGCTTGACAAAAGCAATTACTTGAATCACTACTACTTTGTCTCGCTGGTGGCGTTCATGCTCATTTGGCTGCCGACCACGTTGCGGACCCCTCAAGTTCCGAGGATGGTCGTGTTTTCATTTCGGTTCATGTTGGGTTTGGTGTATGGGTACGCGGGCATAGCCAAGCTGAATGCAGATTGGATGCTGCATGCCCAGCCTCTGGCCATTTGGCTTCCTCAGCACAGCGCACTGCCCGTCTTGGGTCAGTTCTTCGCCATGCGCGAGGTGGCGTTCTTGTTCAGTTGGGCTGGGGCCGCATTCGATCTGGTGGCGCCCTTTGCGCTCTTTAGCGATCGGGTCAGGCCTTATTTCTACCCCATCTTGGTGACCTTCCACGTCCTGACGTGGGTGCTCTTCCCGATTGGGGTTTTTCCATGGGTCATGATTGCGTGCACGACGGTGTTCTTCGCAGACTCTTGGCATGAGGCGTTGTGGTCCAAGCTGCAGAGGTGGCTGCCCACTTCCAAGGTGGTGCCCATGGATGTGCAGTGGCCCTCTTGGAAGCGCGTCGTTTTGGTGACCTTCCTGTTGATTCAAGCGGTGTTTCCATGGCGCCACTTGGCCTACAAGGGCTCGGTGTTTTGGCATGAGGCAGGATACAGATTCGGCTGGAGGGTCATGCTGATGGAGAAGGCCGGGTGGACCACGTTTTTCATCCAGAACGAGCAAGGGGAAGAGCGCGAATTTCCCACCGGCAGCTTCCTTACACCGAATCAAGACAAAATGATGTCGACCCAACCAGATTTGATGTTGCAAACGGCGAAGCACATTCGCCAGATTTGGGACGACGCTTACGGCGAGCGAGTCAAAGTGAGGGCGGAAGCTTGGGCAAGTTTGAATGGTCGGCGATCTCAGCTCATGGTTGACCCATTTGAAGATTTGGCTTCTTTGGAGAACGGGTGGGAACCGCGGACCTTTGTCCTCCCCCTGGATTCTGTCATCCGACCTCTTGAATTCGAAGCCATCAAAGATTCATTGCGCCATGCACGCGGTTGGTAAACACACAAGCTCCGTCTTGATGCTGTGGGGAATGTGTTGTGGACACTTGGCCGCCCAAAATGTGGTGGTGCAAGATGTGGCAGGGGAGGAATTGCCTGGTGTTTTGGTTCATTGGTCGTGTCTGGAATCGGGTGCCACAGAAGTGTTCACCACGGAGGCAGGGGGATTCCAATGGCCGGAGAGATTTTGCGATAGGGTGCAGGCTGTGCTTTCGGCGGTGGGTTTTCAGACGGACACCCTTCAGTTGCGTCGCCCCGTTCGCGACTCAGCGACGCTTGAACTGGCAATGCGCCGGCTTGTTGTGGATTTGTCTGAAGCTGAGGTGGGTGAGAAGGCAGATTCACCGCTGACGTTCATGAATGCCCTTGAAGCAGGCGGGATGTACCGTGGGGTCAAAAGTGCGGTGCTCTCTCCATCGTCGCAGCTTGTTGTGGATGGCGAAAATCAACCACGCAATGTATTCGCCGCCCTTCCTGGAGCCAACGTCTGGGAGAGCGATGCAGCTGGGCTGCAACTGGGCATAGGGGTCCGAGGCATGAGCCCCAACCGGTCCGCGCACTTGAGCATGCGTCAAAATGGACACCCCATTGCGGCAGACCCACTGGGCTATCCGGAGGCTTATTACACCCCGCCGATGCCGTTGGTGGAGGAAGTGCAATGGGTCTCTGGGGCGTCTGCGCTTCAATACGGTTCACAGCTGGGGGGAATGCTCAACTTCAAATTGCGCCGAGGGTCTTGGTCCACCTCTCCCAAATTGAAGGCACTGACTTCTGCCACGGTTTATGCGCCAAGGGAGGGTCAACTTCGTGGCTACTTCAGCGCATTCGCTGAGGTTCAAGGAGGAGGCAAGCGTCAGGCTTGGCTTGTGGGATGGGACCACAAGATGGGGTCGGGATGGCGAGACAATGCCCATTTTAAAAGCGCGACTGTCACGGTGGCGTTGAGGCAGCGGACCGGCGACCAACCTAGAGGCGTTTGGCTGTTTGAAGAGAGGGTCACCTCCATGCGCCGAACCGAGCAGCAGCCAGGCGGCCTGACCGATGTCCAAATGACCTCGGATCCACGACGCAGCGACCGCGACCGCAATTGGTTTGAAGTGGATTGGAACATCGGGTCTTTGGATGTGACATGGTTGCCAGAACGTCGAGACATCGATGTCCAAGGATCGTTTCACGGACTCTTGGCTTCACGGAAATCCCTGGGTTTTCTCGGCACCCCCAACCGCATTGACCCTGGGGAGGAGCGAGACTTGATTTGGGGTGACTTCGCGTCTTTCGGGTGGGACGTTCGCATGACCAAACGCTTCGTTCAAGATGACTCAGATCGTTTTTCAGCACTTGTGGTTGGCACCCAAGGATACGTAGGAGAAAACCAAATGCGTCAGGGTCCTGGATTGCCAGGGACAGATGCCACTTTTGGGTTCAACAACCAAGGGCTCTTGCGTCCCGAAAGCGATTTCACGTTTCCCAATCTCCAGCGGGCGGCCTTTGTCCAAGGGATTGTTGCGCTCTCAGAGCATTTGTCCATCACCCCCGGTTTCCGGGTGGAGGAGATTTCCACCTTTTCGGAAGGGACTTACCGGGAGGTCATCTACGACGGCGCGGGCAATGTGGTGGAAGATTCGGTGTTCCAAAGCAGCAATGAGAAACGTCGGAGGGTGTTGCTCCCGGGGATTGGCGTGTCGTTGAAACGTCCAAGAGGGGAATGGTACGGCAATGCAGTCAGGAATTTCCGGGCGGTCAATTTCAGCGACATTCAAATCAACAACCTTGGGGTGGTCGTTGACCCTGACATTGGAGACGAACGAGGAGCCAACTTTGATGTGGGTTATCGCACATCAAGCGAGTCTTGGACGTTGGACGTGAGCGCATTCTTGCTGCTCTACCAAGATAGAATTGGCCTGTTGGCCACCACCATCCCCGACCCCATTTTGGTGGAAAAGCCTGTTCTTCTGCGAACCAACCTGTCAGACGCAAGAACTGCAGGTCTGGAATGTGCATGGCGCCGTTCTTGGTCTCTGACCTCGGACTCGAAGACCACGCTTGTGGGGTCGTTGTCTGCCATGCACAGCCGGTACGCCAAAGGTCCCCTTCCGGCGATTCAGGGCAACGAAGTGGAGTTGGTCCCGATGGCCATTGTGCGACTCTCAGTGGCTCACACATCGGGCTTGTGGTCTTGGCAATGTTTGGCCCAGCATGTGGCCGATCAATTCACGGAAGCCACGAATTCAACGTACACACCCACGGCTTTGCACGGTTTGATTCCAAGGCACCAAGTGGTGGATTTGGGAATGCAGAGAAGGTGGTCGGACTCGGGTTGGTCTTTGGGGCTGAAAGTCAACAATGCTCTGAATGCCAAATATTTCACCCGAAGAGCCTTGGCGTACCCAGGACCGGGGATTTTGCCAGCCGACGGCATCAATGCGAGGCTGACCTTGCGATACTCACCGTAAAGAACTTCGTCGCAACTGCTCCTGTTTGAGCAACTCGAGCTCACGGAGGGTTTGGCCCGCGACGGAGGTGTTTTCCTGGGCCCTTCGAATCAAGTAAGGGATGGCTTCCCGGATGGGACCGTAGGGCACGTACTTGGCCACGTTGTAGCCATGCGCAGCCAAATTGAACGTGATGGGGTCGCTCATGCCAAGCAGTTGCGCAAACGACACCCGAGGGTCTTGCGCGGCGATGCCTCTGGCGCGCATGCCTTCGCACAGCCGTAAGTTGCTGGCTTCATTGTGGCTCCCTGCGACCAAATGCACCTGGTCCAAATGGTCCAACACCCAATCCACTGCAGCGTCGAAATCTTTGTCACTGCTGGTCTTGTCGGGTTGGATGGGCGAGGGATAACCCATGTCTTCGGCGCGTGACCGCTCTTTTTCCATGTACGCCCCACGCACCAGCTTCACGCCAGACAAGTACCCACCTTCGGTCGAACGGGCCACCATGGTCTCCAGGAAGGCCAAGCGATCGTGACGGTACATCTGGACGGTGTTGAAGACCACAACCTTGTCTCGGTTGTAGTCCGACATCATGTCCTCGGCGATGGCGTCGATGGCATCTTGGATCCAGCTCTCTTCGGCGTCGACCATGATTCGGCCACCGGCTTGATGCGTGGCTTCGCACAAGGTGCGAACCCGAGCCTGGACGCGTTCCCAAGCGGCGTGTTCCTCCAACGTGAGTTTCACCTCCCCGCGCAGACTTTGGCCGACTTTTTCCAGCAAGACGTTGGAAGAAAGGCCGCTCACCTTGAATACGGCGCACGCGTGGCGTGCGTCTCCATCGGCGGCATGGATGGTTGCCAGGACTTCGCTGCAAGTGTGGTCCAAGTTGGATTCCTCAGTTTGGCCTTCAGCGCTGTAGTCCAAAATGGTCTGCACCCCGTGCTCCGCCAACTTGGCAATGGTTCCCTCTGAATCGGCGATCGATTCACCTCCGCAGAATTGGGCGTAGACCGTAGGCCGAACGGCCCAGCCCACCGGAATACGGAGTGCCAAGGCCAGCTTCGCAAGGGCGCTTCCCATCGACACCAACCACGGCTTTCCAAGCAGTGAAAACAACGTCACCGCACGCGACAATTCGCCGTTTGTCAGGTGCTTAAATGCCTGATCGGTGTTGTTGAATTGGGGGAGGTTGGACTGGGTCATCGGGACACTTCGGTCTGCGCCTGCGAAGATAGGTGGGCGCAGACCGAGGTTGTACCTTCACAACATGGACGTGAAAGAATACATGAACACGCACCGCGAAAGGATGCTGGAGGAGTTGTTGGAGTTGTTGCGCATCCCGAGTATTTCGGCCGATCCGGCCAATTCGGAGCACACCTTGAAGTGCGCGGAGGTCGTGGCCGACCACCTGAGAAAAGCGGGTGCAGACAACGTAGATGTGGTGGCCACCCAGGGCTACCCTGTGGTGTATGGCGAGAAGTTGGTGGACCCTTCCAAGCCGACGGTGTTGGTGTACGGCCACTACGATGTGCAGCCCGCTGACCCGATCGACCTGTGGGACAGCCCGGCGTTTGAGCCTGTGATCAAGAAAACCGAATTGCACCCAGAAGGCGCCATTTTCGCCCGTGGTGCGTGCGACGACAAAGGACAGTTTTTCATGCATGTCAAGGCTTTCGAAGCCATGGTGGCGACCGACCAAGTTCCTTGCAACATCAAGTTCATGATCGAAGGAGAGGAGGAAGTGGGCTCAGTCCACTTGGAAGATTTCCTTCGCGAAAACAAGGAACGCTTGGCCGCCGATGTGGTGTTGGTAAGCGACACCGGCATCATCGCAAACGACGTGCCTTCCATCACCACTGGGCTCCGTGGACTGAGCTACGTGGAAGTTGAAGTCACAGGTCCCAACAGGGACTTGCACAGCGGACTCTACGGCGGCGCAGCGCCCAACCCAATCAACATTCTGTGCGAGATGATCGCGTCGCTGAAGAACGAGCACCAGCACATCATGGTTGAAGGGTTCTACGACGACGTGGAGGAGTTGAGTGACGCGGAGCGCAAAGCCATGGCCGAGGCACCATTCAGCGAGGATGCGTACAAGAAGAGCATTGACATTGGCGCGGTGGAAGGTGAAAGGGGCTTCAGCGCCCCGGAGCGAATGAGCATCCGGCCGACTTTGGATGTGAACGGCATTTGGGGAGGGTACATGGGCGAAGGCGCCAAGACGGTCATTGCCTCCAAGGCTTACGCCAAAATTTCCATGCGCTTGGTGCCCCACCAAGACCCCGACGACATCACGGCCAAATTCGAGGCCCACTTCAACAAGATTGCCCCAGAAAGCGTGAAGCTCAAGGTCACCGCCATGCACGGGGGTCAACCTGCTGTGACGCCGACCGACAGCGCCGCGTACAAATCGGCCTCCGCGGCCATGGCGCACACCTACGGCAAGGCGCCCGTGCCCGTGCGAAGCGGCGGATCCATCCCCATTGTGGCCAGTTTCGAGCAAATCTTGGGGTTGAAGACCGTGTTGATGGGTTTTGGTTTGGACTCCGACGCCATCCACAGCCCCAACGAGCACTACGGCCTTTTCAATTACTTCAAGGGCATCGAAACCATCCCCCATTTCCATGCAGAATTCGCCAAGCGTCATTCGTAATTCGTGGATGACTTGGGTCTTGGTGGCCATGGTCTCCATGACCTCGACAGGGTGCCTGTACCAAGACTTGGAAGTGCTGGAGGTGGAGGATTTCTCCAAGGTGAAATTGTCTTTCGACGGGTTGGAATGCCGCATGGATGTGGACGTCTACAACCCCAACCCATACGCTGTGACCGTCACAAAGGCGGACGTCAAACTCCTGGTCAAGGACGACTTGGTGGGGGAGGTGGCCGTTTTGGAAGCCACGCAAATTCGTCCCGACGCCCAGGCGACGGTGCCGTTGCATGTGGAGACGTACGATGGGGCCTTGGGCAAAGTGTTGAAGAACGACTTGATGAATTTAATCAAGGGCAATCACGTGCCTTTTGAAGCGCGGGGCAGCATCACTGGCAAGGCATTTGGCCTGACCCTGAGTGTGCCGCTTCGCCATGAACAATCGCTGAAATTGAGAAAATGAACGTGCATTTCCTTTCCCGTGTGGGCTTCGTCTTGATGGCGCTGGGCTCCTTGAATGTCTCTTGGTCGCAATCCAAATCGTCGGCAGAGGCCGACCCTGTCGAAGCCTTGGTGGAGGCCATCAACGTGCGGCATTTGGGCCCAGGCACCATGAGCGGCCGGGTCACGTCCATTGCCGTTCCTCATGATTCTCCCGAAGTGGTGTACGTGGGCACAGCTTCGGGCGGCTTGTGGAAGAGCACCAGCGCTGGGGTGACTTGGGATCCGGTGTTTGACGACCAGCCCACCCAAAGCATCGGCGCTGTGGCGCTGAGTGCGGTCAACCCAGATTTGGTCTGGGCAGGCACAGGGGAAGGCAACCCGCGGAACAGCCACACCAGCGGCCGAGGCATTTACAAGAGCTTGGACGCGGGTGAAACTTGGTCCTTCATG